>NZ_CFHWAF010000116.1:0-14465 GCF_984452065.1 Hoeflea sp.
GGCCGAGTGCCGAGGCGGTCGCTGGCTATGTGCGATCGCGGATGACGCCGCAGAAGGTCCCGCGCCGGGTATTTTTTTGCGCGCCCGAAGACCTGCCGCGGACGCCGGTCGGCAAACTGAAGAAGAAAGAGCTGATCCGGATGACGGCCGAGAAAATCGCTGCCGACCCGCAGGCCGGTCTCGTCAAGACGGAAGAACGCATGCAATGACACAGTGGCCGCAATACGAAATGCATGTCTCGCCCCGCGGCAGGATTCTGGCCATGGACTCGGTCGGCTATGTGGACAGGCGCAACGATGTGAGCGATGTGCTGATCTGCGGATCGCATGGCGCCGCCTGCGCGACGCAGCTTCTGGCCTGGGTGCGCCCGCGCGGCGTCATCGTTCACGATGCGGGTATCGGGCTTGCCGGAGGCGGCATCAGCGGTCTGGAACTGCTGGATGCCTACATGATCCCTGGCGCCGCGGTGGCCGGCATGTCCGCCCGCATCTCGGACGGCCGCAACATGTATGCGGACGGTATTCTGTCCGCCATCAACGGGTCGGCCGCTCTCATGGGACTGGAGATCGGCATGGCCGTTCGGCAGGCGGCGCGGGTCCTGCTGGACAACAACCCCGCGCCGCGTCCGCCCGCGCGCCGCCAGATGCGCATTCACAAGGACGATCTCGGGTCGGTCTATGCGCTTGACACGGTCAAATACGCCGACGAACGGATCGCGGGCAGCGTCCTGTGCATGGGCTCACATGCCGCGCGGGCGATGGCCGATTATGTCGACGCGTTGGATTTTCCGCTTGCCGGTGTGATCACGAACGACGCGGGCCGCGCCCGGGACGACAGCGGCATCGAAGGACTTGGGCTGATGGACGTCCGTGCGATGCCGGCCTGTGCGGTCGGCGTCGATACCGCCCGGATGGGGGATGCCCGGTCGACCTATCTCGACGGCCGCATCGGCGCGCTGAACGAGACGGCCGCGGGTCTGGGAATCCGGGTTGGCGACAGTGCGCGCAGTGCGGCGCGGCGGATGCTGGAGCATGCTGAACAGAATTTGTGAGGAGTGACCGAAGATGTATGAGCGCAACTATGACTGGCGCGGCGTGATCGGGGAAATCGACCCGAAGGCCGCTGACATCATCACCGATTACGTCGTGCACAGTGTCGCGCGGGACAGCGACATTCCCCGAAAATACAAGGAGCTGATCCTGATGGCCTGTTCGGCTGTCATCCGCTACGGCTCGTCCGTGCGGACGCATGGCGCCGAAGCGATGTACCAGGGCGCGACCGACAGGGAGGTCATCGAGGCCCTGTCCCTCGCGTCGCTGACCGGCGGATTTACGGCCCTCATCGAAGGGATCGAGGCGCTCGGCGACCAACTGACCGTTGACCAGCCCGATGACGGAAAAACCCCATGAATGCGCGGGGGGACTGACGATGACGACCAATAGAGCCATCGATTACTGGACCAACATTTTCACGCCTGAAGGCCTGCGCCGCATGTATCTGGAGAACGAGGAACTGGCGCCGGTCGTGGAATGGTGGCGCATGGACGACCGCATCAAGGGGTACACGACCGAGGCTTTCGTCGCGCTCATGGACGAACTGGGCATTGCCAGGAGCTACGTGCCCAGTTTCAAGATGCAGAGCTGGAAGCGCCGCGCGCCGGTTCTCGATGTCGAAGCCGCTGCCGTGCGCGAACTGATCGAGGCGGGCGAAGGCCGCGTCGGAGGCCTCTTCGGTATTGATATTGCGAAAGGGATGCAGGCGGTCAGGGAGCTGGAAATCGCCGTGCGCGATTGGGGTTTCGAGGGCGCGCATATCCACAGCAACGGCTGGGGTATCCCGCTGAACGATCGCGAACTCTATCCGGTCTACGCCAAATGCATGGAAATGGACATTCCGGTCGTGGTGCAGTCCGGGCATTCGGCCGAGAAGATGCCGTCACGGGCTTCGCAGCCGATCCATCTCGATGACGTCGCGCTGTATTTTGACGATTTGCGGATCGTCGCCTCCCATACCGGCTGGCCCTGGGTGGAAGAACTGATCGCGATGGCCTGGAAACATCCCAACCTTTACATCGGCTGCGGCGCGCACGCGCCGAAATACTGGGATGCCTCCCTTGTCCGGTTCCTGAACGGCAGAGGCAAGGGCAAGGTTTTATGGGGCACCGACTTTCCGGTCGTGCGCCACAAGGACAGCCTTGAGCAGGTGGCGGCGATCGATCTCAAGCCGGAAGCGCGAGAACTGCTCATGTATGGCGCGGCAGAAAAGGTGTTTCGCCTGTCAGCGGGAGGTCTTGCATCTTGACCGGTTCCAGGCGCCTGGATCGCCAATGGCTCCTGAAGGCATTCGAACCTCCGGCCGAGCGGCCGAGCGGCAAGGTGATGCCGCTGGACGATGCTATCCGCGCCCATGTCGAGCCCGGAATGACACTGCATTTCGCCTATTCGGAAGGGCGCCCCATGGCGGCGAGCAACGCGCTCGTCCGGGTGTTTCAGGGAACTGAACCCGGACTGACCGTCGTCAGCTCGGGCTTGGTCGCGAACCAGACCGCGCTGGTCACCGAGAAGATCGTGTCCAAGCTGGTCGTGTCTTTCGTCGGCGAGAATTATCCGACCCCGGCGCCGAATCCGCTTCTCCAGGCGGCGATCAACGGCGGCGCGGTGGAGGTCGAGAGCAATTCCCTGCTGGTACTCAGTCAGCGGCTTGCCGCCGGCGCCTACGGGTTTCCTTTCGCGCTGACGCGGTCGCTGCATGGCAGTTCGATGGAACGGAACGCCAGCTATCGCAGGATCGCCGACCCCTTCGGATCGGACGAGGATATCGGCGCGGTCTCGGCCCTGGTGCCGGATATCACAATCGTGCACGGGCTGGCCGCGGATGATGCCGGCAATATCCTGATGTCCCCGCCGTTCGGCGAGGCGGATGTCGCGGCATACGCGGCACGCAAGGGTGTCATCGCCACGGTCGAACGGATCGTGCCGACCCGTGAGTTGAGGCGGCATCCGGCGCTGGTCAAAATCCCGTCGCACCGTGTTCTCAGCCTGTCGGTCACGCCGTTCGGCTGCCATCCCTATGCGATCTACAACCCGACCGACATGGATATTCCCGGATATGTCGAGGATGCCGCGGCCTTTCGCGCCATCCGGACGGCGATCCGGGACGAAGACACATTCCGGCAATGGACACGGGACTGGATCCTCGACGTGCCCGATCACGGCGCCTATTTGGAAAAGCTGGGGGCCGACCGGCTCGACAGCCTGCGGGGCCGGGCGTGGGGCGACGCCTGGACAGACGGGATCACACAAGCCGATCTGGACCGGCTCAATGCCACCGAGGGCTTCGATGCCCGTGAGATGATGGTGGTCGCCGCCGCACGCATGGTGTCGCGCAAGGTGCGGGACGAGGGGCGCCGGATCGTCGAAGCGGGCGTCGGCTTCGCCAATCTTGCGGCCTGGCTGGCCGTGCACCGGTTGCAGCACGAAGACGGGATCGAAGCCGATCTTGTCGCCGAGATCGGGCTTTACGGTTACATGCCCAAACCCGGTGAACCGTTCATCTTCTCGAACCGCAACCTGCCATCCGTCAAGTCGATGGCCGGGGTGGAGACAGTGCTGGGTCTCCAGGTCGGCGGACGGCACAACAATTGCGTCGCGATCATCGGGTCCGGTCAGATCGACCCCGCGGGCAACATCAACTCCACCCGCACCGGCGACGGGCGCTATCTGCTGGGATCCGGCGGAGCGAACGATATCACCTCTGCCGCGCGGGACGTGATCGCGGTATCGCAGCAGTCGCGACACAGGCTGGTCGCCGCGTTGCCCTATATCACCAGCCCCGGTGCGAGCGTGTCGACGCTGGTCACGGATCTCGGCGTCTACGAGAAGCGGGATGGCCGGCTCGTGCTGACGCAGTATTACGAACGGCCCGGTGAGGACCGGGAAGCGACGATCGCCCACATACGGTCCCGCTGCGGCTGGGATCTCGTTGCCGGTAACGACCTGACCGCCGCCGAACCGCCGGATGCGGACGACCTGTTGCGGCTTCGGCTTTTCGACATTCGGAACGATTTTCTCGACTACGCCCGGCCGGGCCAGGAGGACGAGGCATGACGACAGCGAACCGGTCGCCGATCAGGAGCAGCATGGCGACGATGACACCGGACACGATCACCGTGCGGGGTCACGACCTGACGACAGAGCTTATGGGGCGGATCGATACGGCCGCGCTCTATTACCTCGAGGTGACGGGACGGTTGCCCGGTGCGGCCGAGAACATTTTGCTGAATGCCATGATCGTGGCCATCGCCGAACATGGGATGATGCCGTCGGTCATTGCCGGCCGGATGACGATCATGGGTGCGCCGGAGAGTTTTCAGGGCGCGGTGGCGGCAGGACTGCTCGGTGCCGGCGATGTCTTTGTCGGGCCGACGAGCAATGTCGCGCATCTGCTGCAGGTAGAGGCACGGGCCTTCAACGGCAGCGACGACGAGCGGGCCGCGGCCATCGTGTCCGGCTATGCGGAGCGCGGCCGGCGCATTCCGGGCCTCGGTCACCCGCATCACCGGGTTGATCCGCGGTCGGAGAAACTGCTGGCGCTTCAGGCCGAGCATGGCCTGCCCGACGCGTGCACGCGCCTGATGCTGGCCATACAGCGCGCGGCGACCGATCGGCACGGCAAACATCTGACATTCAATGCCGTGGCCGCGGTCGGCTGTATCGCGTCGGATATCGGGCTCGACTGGCGGGCGGTGCGCGGGATCGGATTAATCGCGCGGACCGTCGGACTGATTGGCCACGTTCTGGAAGAAATCAAGCAACCATCGGCCCAGGCGATCTGGGACCTGGTGTTGGAAAACACCGAATACAGCGATCCCGTGCCCGATGACGGGCAGGGACGCTAACACAAGGGAGGACCTGAAAATGAAAACACTGGCTACATTCGCAGCCGCCGGCCTGACCGTCGGCCTGATGACGGCGGGACCGACGGCGGCGCAGGAGTTCGAACTGCAATTTGCCAGCTATATCGGCGATTCGGCGGCCCAGAGCCGCGCGCAGGAGTGGTGGGCCGACGAGGTGGAACGCAGAACGGACGGTCGGGTCACCGTGGAGTTTTTCTACGGCGGCTCCCTTCTCGGCGCGACGGATATCCTGCGGGGTGTCGGAGACGGGCGCGCCAGCCTGGGCTATGTCGCCAACGCCTACCATCCGGCAGAGCTGCCGCTGTCCAGTGTCGTCGGCGTGCCGTTCATGACGTCGAACGCCGAAGCTCAGATGCGGACGTTCAAGGATCTCTACGAGACCAATGAAGCGTTCCGCGACGAATGGCGATCCAAGAATGTGCATGTGCTGTTCTTCAACCCGCTGTCAGAGAACATTCTCGGCACGCGCGAGCCGATCTCGGGCGTCGACGATCTTGCCGGCAAGCGGGTCCGTGGACTGGGTTACGTGAACCAGGTGCTTGATGACGTCGGAGCCAACCCCGTCGCGATTGCGGCGCCGGAGATCTACGAGGCGCTGTTGCGCAACACTCTGGACGGTTATTCGGGCTTTGCCTTCGAGGTGGTCACGGCGTTGAAGCTGCAGGAAGTGGCGCCGCACACCGTGGCGACGGGCACGGGCAACTATGTGTTCGCGGCGACGCCGATCAATCTGGACCTTTGGGAAAGCATGCCTGAGGATATTCAGAGCATCCTGACCGAGGTCAGCGCCGAGTTCCAGGACAAGGTGACCGAATACCTCACGGAGACCGAGAACGAGGTCTGCCGGACCATCCTCGACGCAGGGGGAACCGTCAGTGTCCTGCCCGACGCGGACGTGGCAAGGATCCGTGAAGCCGTCGGCGATGACATCGCGCGTGAATGGGCGCAGACTGCTGCCTCGCGCGGCGCCGATGCCGAAACGTTCCTGGCCGCCTACAGGGCGAAGCTCGCCGAATACGAGGCGCAGGTCGAATATGTCTCGGGCGTTCAGCGCTGCGCGGACCGCAAATGACCAACCATCGGCACCGGTGCGCGATGCGCCGGTGCCTTTCATGCCGGTGACGACATGCAACGTGTGATCAGAACCATCTCCATGATCTTTGCCATCGCCGCGGCGCTGTGTGTCGTGGCGATGATGGGCATGACCGTGGCCGATGTCGCCTCGCGAACCATCACCGGACGGTCGGTGCCGGGGGCGCAGGAAATCAGCGAGCAGCTGGTGGTCGCGCTGGTGTTTCTGGGCATGGCCTATGCATTCTACCGGCGGGAACATGTGGCGGTCACGATCTGTACCCTTGCACTGCCGGTGCGGCCGCGTGCCGCCGTGCGGCTGCTGGGGCGGGTGATCATGCTCGGCCTTGTCGGATGGATGATCTGGATGACAGGAGAAGAGGCCTGGCGGTCCTACAGCCAGGGCGAGTTCCGGTTCGGTCTGCTCCAGCTTCCTGTCTGGCCCGCGCGTGCAGCGATCCCGCTGGGCCTTACGGCCTTCGCCTTGCAGGTTCTGTCCGACATGGGCGACCGCCTGATCGACCTCCGGCAGGCGCGGGGCGAGCGCACCACTCCTGCCGCCGGCTATTTCTGAGGCGCGGATGGGCACCGAACTGATCCTTGTCATCGTCCTGGTCACGCTCGTCGTGCTGCTGGTCATCGAAGTTCCGGTGGCCTTCTGCCTGGCGGGCAGCGGCGTCCTGGGGCTGGTGCTGCTGCGCGGTGCGAATGTGGCCGGCGCGACCCTGGCGAGCCTGCCGTTCCAGGCCACATCCTCTTTCACCTTGACCGTTGTGCCGATGTTCATATTGATGGGCATGTTCGCGATGCAGGCCAATGTGGCGGAGGATCTGTTCCGCCTGACAAACCGCGCGCTGAAATTCCTGCGGGGCGGTGCCGCGGTGGCCACCATCGTTACCTGTGCCGGTTTTGCGGCGGTCTGCGGCTCGAGCGTCGCCACGGCCGCGACGGTCGGTCGGCTCACCATCGGCGAGATGAAACGCTACGGCTTTTCCGGCGGCTTTGCCGGTGCGCTGGTCGCCTCCGCCGGCACGCTGGGCGTCATGATCCCGCCCTCCATCGCGCTTGTCCTTTTCGGTATCATTTCGAACGAATCGATCGGTGCGCTGCTTATGGCGGGTATTATCCCGGGCATCGTCTCCGCCGTGATCATGGCGATCGGTGTGCTCGTCCTCGCCCGATTCGGGTACGGGTACGATGCCGCCGCCGCCGACCGCGCCGTCGAGAATGCCCGGCCCGGGGCCGTGTCGCGCTCCTATGGCGGGATCGTCAGGCTTGGCATCCTCTTCACCATCGTGATCGGCGGCATCTATTCCGGCGTGATCACGGCCACGGAGGCCGCGGCGATCGGCGCGATGGCTTCACTCATCATGCTGCTGATCAGCGTGCTGAGGCGGCAACTGGCGTTCGGCCCGGCGATCAGGGAAGCACTGTCCGGCACGGCTTCGCTGACGTCGATGGTCTTTGCCATTCTGGTGGGCGCCAGCATCTTTTCCTATTTCCTGGTTTCGGCGGGTGTGCCGGGGGATTTCGCGGACTGGGTGCTTGGGTTCGACCTGCCGCCCTCACTGCTCGTGCTGCTGATGCTCGCCTCACTCATCCCGCTGGGCATGATACTGGACGGGGTGTCGATCCAGCTTATCACCGTCCCGCTATTTTACCCGGTGGTCGTGACCGGGCTCGGCTTCGACGGCCTCTGGTACGCGATCCTGACGGTGAAGATGATCGAACTGGGTCTCATCACGCCGCCGGTCGGTGTCAACGCCTTCATCGTGTCAAATCTGGTCGGCCGGGGCGGGCTTGAACAGGTTTTTCGCAGCCTGACGGTCTTCGTGGTGATCGACCTGATCATCTTTGCCGTGTTGTTTGCATTCCCTGGCATCGTGACCTGGCTGCCGGCGCAAATGAACTGAATATCCGAGGAGGACAAGACATGGCAAAGGTGAAGGAAGTCCCCGCACCGCAGGAGATCGTGGTCCAGAACGAATACGGTCGGATCATGGTGATGGATTCGATCACCTTCTCGGACCACCGTAACAACAGCGGCGATGTACTGGTCGGCGCGTCGTTTTGCGGGATTCTGTCGATCCGTTGGCCGCTGCGCGTAAACCCCAAGGGCGTTATCTGTCACGCCGCGGGCCCGGGCCTGGACCGTGCGGGAGAAAACGGATTGTTCGCGCTCGAGGCGGATGGTATTCCGGGCGCGACGGCTGAAACGATGTCCTGCCGGATCGCGGATGGCCGGGACATGTACGAAAACGGCGTCGTCGACCGTGTGAATGATCGTGCGGACCTTCTCGGGATCGGTCCGGGAATGCCGATAAAGGAGGCCGCGCGCCGGATGCTGGAGCGCTGGCGCGTGTTGCCGGACGTCTACAGGCCTAGCGTCGTGGCCTATGACGGGCCCGAGGGAAAGGTGACGGCCATGGGCTCTGTCACCTTCATTACGACCGGGCATCGCGGCCATGTCGTCTGCGCGGGATCCCATTTCGGGCATACCTCGGCGGCCTACAGCTCGCGGTTCGATCTGGCCGGGGTCTTCTGCAATGACGGCGGCATCTGTAAGGACCGTTCCGGCGTGTCCGGTCTCGCGGTTCTTGACGAGACCGGTATGCCCGGCGCGGCTGTCTCCACGGACAGCGCCCGGATCGGGGACGGAATGAGCACCTATCGCGACGGCGTCGTGTCCGTGCACAACGGGGCGGCGGAACAGGCCGGCGTCATGGAGGGAATGTCGGCGAGCGAGGCTGCGTTGCTTATGCTAAAGGCGTACCGGGACTGACGGCAGGTGCATGGCTGTCCGCCGGGCGGAATCGCTGAAAAGAGACCGCGTGCCCCTAACGCAGTAGAAAGCAACCCTCAAACGCCGGTGCTGTGCCGGCACTGTCCACAAACGAATTTCGGAAGGACCCTTCATGTCACTGCTCGCAACCCTCCTCGATATCTCCGAGACGCGGCGCGAGGCGATCCCGGAACGCTCGCGCTACATGGCACGTCTGTCGCTTTTCGACTGGCTGGTTTGCGGCCGCGCCGGACGGACCGAACCGGTGGCGGAAAAGCTTCGGGCCTTCGCCGCGCAGGAAGGTGGACGTGGAGCCGCTTCAGTGATCGCCGGCGGCATGGCGCCCGCGCGCCTTGCCGCGCTCGTCAACGGGGCGACCAGCCATGCGCTCGATTACGACGATACGCATTTCGCCCATGTCGGGCATCTGTCCGTCGGCATCTATCCTGCTGCGCTTGCGGCGGGGGAAGCTGAAGGCTCCGGTATGTCCGACGTCGTGGACGCCTTTCTGCTTGGCGCGGAATGCGCGATCCGTGTCGGGCTGTCCCTCGGGGCCGAGCACTACAGCCTGGGCTTTCATCAGACCGCCACTGCCGGGGCCTTCGGCGCGACGGTCGCCGCCGCACGTTTGATGGGCCTCGAACGGACACAGATGGCCACCGCGATCGCGCTGTGTTCGACAAGGGCCTCCGGGCTGAAGTCGCAGTTCGGGACGATGGGCAAACCCTACAATGCCGGAATGGCGGCTTCGAACGGGATTGAATGCGCACGCCTTGCGTCGCTTGGGATGACGTCATGTGTTGACGGACTGGAAGGTCAGCAGGCCTTCCTGGCGACGCATACCATGCATTCGGGCGAAGATGTCCGGCCGGCCGGCATCTATCTGTTTGACGACAACAGCTATAAATTCCACGCCTGCTGCCACGGCACGCACGCGATGATCGAGGCGCTCCTCGCGATCCGCGATCGGCGCGCCGAAGAACTGAAGGATATCGCCGCCGTCCGGGTCGCGACGAACCCGCGCTGGATGCGTGTTTGCAACATTCCCGTTCCGTCCACCGGGCTCGAGGTCAAGTTCAGCTATCGCTGGCTGGCGGGCATGGCGCTGTCCGGGCACCGGACCGGATCGGACCGCGTTTTCACGGACGCCCTGGCCACGGACCCCGGCCTTTCGGATTTTGCCGACCGGGTAAACGTGATCGAGGACAGCGGTTTGACCGACGAACAATGCGACTGCTCGGTTACCTATGCGGACGGGACCGAGGAGCGCATGTTTCACGATCTGGCCGGCCAGGACGCCGAGAGCTTGGAGCCGAAACTGAGGCGGAAGGCGGAGGCGATGCTCGGCCGGGATGCCGGCGACCTGGAGGCGGTCCTGGATCGCGGTGGCGATCTGACGGCAGCGGATGTCGGCAGGCTCTGCCGCTTCCCGGGCACCGGCTAGAGCGAGATGAGGACTGAGGGTCACAGCCGGGCTCTGGTATGCACGCCGGTCCACGAGCCGGTTTCCACAAGGTCGGCGATCAGGCCACGGATGAGCTCGTGGACCGCTTCACAGGCATGGCCCGAAAGTCCGGTCCTCGCCCGGATAAGGAATACGTCCCTGTACAGATCCGATGTGGCCAGGGGCACGCTCTTTAGACGGCGGGAGCCGACATTCTCGGAAACGGCGTGCAGCGGCAGGATCGAGCACCCGTGTCCCTTTTCCACGAGTTCCTTGATGTTCGTGTAGGAATCCAGTTCGATACCGGCTGTAAGGGACATCCCTTCCCGTCGCGCCCATTCTTCCAGGAGCTTTCGCAGTCCGTGCTGCGGACCGGGAAGGATCAGCGGCAAATCGGCAAGCCGCTCCGGCGGAAGGGGAGTGTCGCACCGCAGCGAATTGGGCGCGATCAAAACGAGGTCTTCCGAGAGAAGCCAGGTGGAGTCGAATTCCGAGCCGTCAACGGGGCTGTAGAGGATCGCCATATCGATCTGGCCCTTCCGCAGCCAGTCGAGAACGAAACCGCTCATGGCTTCCGCAATCCTCAGACGCACGCCAGGCATGCAGTCTGCGGTCTTCAGGACCAGCGGAACGGAAAGAACACTGCCGATGGTGGCGGGCATCCCGATTCGCACATTTCCCCTCGGTGACGATCCGAGGTTGCGAATATCATCCTCGAGACGTGCAAGCTCATCAAGCAGGATACGTGACTGCTGAAGCAAAAGCTCTCCCGCTTCCGTGAGCGAGACCCCCCTTGCACGACGTGTGAAAAGACTGGCGCCCAGATGTTCTTCCATATTGCGGACATGAAGCGACAGTGCGGACTGCGCCACGTTCAGCTGCTGTGCCGCGGCCGACATGGACCCTTCTTCCGCTATGACCTGAAAATACCGTAGCTGCCTGAGATCCAAGGGAATGCCAGCCTCCTTGCCATAAGATATACATAGAAGCTATGGCTTGTTTCGCAAAACTCTATTTGTGAGATATCTCCGCGGTCGATTATCCTGCCTGGCGAGATGAAGTTATCGAACCGGAGCAGCGCAGATGTTCACCACGATCAACGAAGACTTTCCGGACATACGCGAAGGCGTCCGGGCGGTCTGTTCCCGGTTTCCGGATGAATACCACCGCAAGATCGACGAAGACCGCGGCTATCCCGAAGATTTCGTGGACGCCTTGACCCGTGAGGGCTGGATGGCGGCCCTGATACCCGAGGAATATGGCGGATCCGGCCTTGGCCTGAGCGAAGCCTCCGTGATCATGGAGGAGATCAACCGCTCCGGCGGAAATTCCGGGGCCTGCCACGGGCAGATGTACAACATGACCACGCTGATTCGTCACGGATCGGAAGCGCAGCGTCAAACCTACCTTCCGAAGATCGCCGCCGGTGAGCTCCGCCTGCAATCCATGGGGGTGACCGAGCCCACGACCGGCACCGACACGACCAAGCTCAAGACGACCGCCGTCAGGAAGGGCGACCGCTATGTCATCAATGGCCAGAAGGTCTGGATCAGCCGCGTTCAGCATTCCGACCTGATGATACTCCTCGCCCGCACCACACCGCTGGCTGAGGTTGCAAGGAAATCCGAAGGTCTTTCGATCTTTCTTGTCGATATCAAGACGGCGATGAAGAACGGAATGACAGTCCGGCCGATCCCCAATATGGTGAACCACGAAACGAACGAGCTGTTCTTCGACAATCTCGAAATCCCCGCAGAAAACCTGATCGGCGAAGAAGGCAAGGGATTCAAGTACATTCTGACGGGCCTGAATGCCGAACGGGTTCTGATCGCGGCGGAATGCATCGGCGATGGCTACTGGTTTACCGACCGGGTGACCAGCTATGTGTCCGAACGCCAGGTCTTCGGCCGCCCCATCGGACAGAACCAGGGTGTGCAGTTCCCCATAGCACAGGCGTTTATCAGGGTCGAAGCCGCAAACCTCATGCGGTTCGATGCATGCCGCCGGTACGATCGGCGCGAAGATTGCGGAGCTCAGGCCAACATGGCGAAATACCTTGCCGCCGAAGCTTCGTGGGAAGCGGCGAACGCCTGCCTTCAGTTCCACGGTGGTTTCGGGTTCGCCTGCGAATACAACATCGAGCGCAAGTTCCGGGAGACCCGGCTGTATCAGGTCGCCCCGATCTCGACCAACCTCATCCTTTCCTATGTCGCGGAGCACATTCTGCATATGCCGAGGTCGTTCTGATGCTGCGCCCCCTCGAAGGAATCAAGGTCGTAGCGGTCGAGCAAGCGGTCGCCGCTCCTTTTACAACGGCCCGTCTGGCCGATGCCGGGGCCGAGGTCATCAAGATCGAACGGCCCGAGGGCGATTTCGCCCGGGGTTATGATGATGTCGCAAAGGGGCAGTCGAGCTACTTCGTCTGGCTCAACCGCGGAAAGACATCCGTCACCCTGGATCTCGCTTCCCCCGAGGGAAAGGCGGAACTGCGCCGGCTTCTGGCGGAAGCCGACGTTCTGGTCCAGAATCTCAAACGCGGCGCATTGGCGCGCCTCGGCTTTTCCCTCGAGCGGCTTGAAGCGGAGTTTCCGCAGCTCATCACCTGTTCGATCACCGGCTATGGCGAAGAAGGTCCGATGGCGGACCGCAAGGCCTATGATCTTTTGATCCAGGCAGAATCGGGGCTCTGCTCCATCACGGGCGGACCGGCGGAACCGGCACGCGTCGGCATGTCCATCGTGGATATCGCGACCGGCGCGACAGCCTGTTGCGCCATTCTGGAGGCGCTGCTGCTGCGCGGCAAGACCGGCAAGGGTGTCACGATTTCGATCTCCATGTTCGATGTCATCGCGGATTGGCTCACCGTTCCGCTTCTCAACCACGAAGGGGGCAGGCCACCGCGCCGGGCCGGCATGGCGCATCCGTCGATCGCGCCCTATGGTGTGTTCACGACGCGGGATGGCCGCCAGATACTGATCGCCATCCAGAACGACCGCGAATGGACAAAATTCTGTGACATCTTTCTCGGCCGTCCCGAACTCGCGGACGATCCGCGTTTCGCGAAAAATACGGCGCGCGTGAACAACCGCGCCGATACCGATGCGGTTGTCGCGGACGGATTTGCCGACCGGACGGGCAGCGAGGCGATTGCCGACCTGCAGCGCGCCGATGTCGCCATGGCATCCGTCAATGACATGGCGGGGCTCTCGGCCCATCCCCACCTGCGCCGGATCGTCGTCGATACACCGAACGGCCCGGTCTCGCTGCCGGCGCCCGCGCCGGTGTGGCGCGGCGAGACCCGAAGCTACGGGCCCGTTCCGGCGCTGAACCCGCCGCATGCGGGGGAGTGAGCGATGCATCTTGATCTCGAACATCTGCAAAGCTGGATCGGCCGCGAGGACTATTCAAGCGAGGTGCTGACCGCCGCGCTGGTCGCCCGGTTCAATGCGACCTTCGACCGGAGCTCTCCGCTCGGCGAAGGCGCGGACGCGCCCGTCCTCATACACTTCTGCCTCGGACAGCCCGCGGTTCCCACCGCGGAGCTCGGTCCGGACGGCCACCCGGCCCGCGGCGGCTTTCTTCCGCCTGTCCCTCTGCCCCGCCGTATGTGGGCGGGCGGGGCGATAGAGTTTCACGCCCCGCTCAAGATCGGCGACGTCGTGACCCGGCGCTCGGTGATCGAGGACGTGACCGTCAAGCAGGGCCGTAGCGGCGTGCTGTGCTTCGTCACGGTCCTTCACCATGTCGAAAGCGGCGGCCGGCCGGTGTTGAACGAACGCCAGGATATCGTCTATCGCGACGGACCGATTGCCGCCGCGCCTGCCGGAAAGCAGCCGAAAACGGCGCCGGTCGGTGCGGACCGGAAGCCGGTGGCGGCCGGGACGCCGCTCCTGTTCCGCTATTCGGCACTCACTTTCAACGGGCACCGCATTCACTACGACGCACCCTATGTGCAAACCGAAGAATATTATCCCGGCCTCGTCGTCCATGGACCGCTCCAGGCAACCATGCTGTGCCAGTTCGCCGCCGACCTGCGCGGCGCCGCGCCCGGAGACTTCCGGTTCCGCAGCCTCTCGCCGATCTTCGGCCCGGGTGAATTCACGCTCAACGCATCGTCCGACGGCGGCAGCCTGAAACTCTGGACCGCGGCGAACGAAGGGCCGGTGGGAATGGAGGCAGCCGCGAAATGGTAAGGCCCGACGCCATCCTTGGGATCGCCGAGCCGCTTGAGGGACGTGGACTGGGACCACTTG
>NZ_CFHWAF010000117.1:0-14089 GCF_984452065.1 Hoeflea sp.
TGCCGCCACCCCTGAAAGGACTGTCGTGTTGAAATTCAGAGATGAACGGGCCGGGCGATTTTGCCCTCTGACCGCGTTGGCTTACGCTTGTGGTGGGACAGCACCACGGCGCGCAACCCGCCTTGTCAGCGACCAAAATCGCCGCAGTCAAATGCGTCAATCTGATCACAACTCGCTAGCGCAGCAACCGGCGCCTATGCATGACGAAATGTGCTGCCATTCCAGGCAGGTAGCAAAAGATAATCAGCATGAGCATGCTGCCATATCCGAACGACACCAGGACGGCCAAGGCAACCGGCGTGCCGCAGGTATTGCCGAGGCAGCAGAACCAGCCCGAATCGCGTCTTTGTCGTTGAGTTCATCAAGCGGCTTTTCCGTGAACCAAAGCCCGAGGTCAAGCCGGATGCGACATTAACGGATTATGTGAACCTTGCCCATGATCAGTCGACGAATGTGTTGTGAAGCAGTTCCGATACACGATCGAATGCGCTTTGCGCACCGGCAACAACACGGTTTTCTTCCTCATTGGACAACAGAAGGGAATCCAACACGTCGATGAAACTGCGCCACTGCCTCTTGCGGCCTTTCGGCGAGCCGGCAAGGTGCCGCGCGCCGAATGCCGCCGACAATTTGAGGCGGGCCACCTGTTGTAACAATATGGCCGCGCCAAGGTTCGACCCTTCTGCAACATAAAGCCATCCAAGCGCCGGCGGCAGTTCAGCCGTCGCGCCGTCGCAAAATATTGGCGGTTCATCGTAGAGCGGCATATCTGTCTTCAGATCGAAAAGGTCGTGCTCAATCAGACCAAGCCGCCGGCAGCCTGACAAGTCAGCAAACAGTGTTCCAAGCGCCTTATTCTCATACAATGCATCGATATCACGATGAAAACCGTGCTGGACTTTGAGGAACAGGCAATATCGTTCACGGCTCGAAAATGGCTCGCACGCCATGATTTTTGCGTCGAGACCGTCATGCGCCGGACGTGTTGCCTCCTTCACACGCTTCGAAAGCGAGATATGGGAGACTGTTCGTTTGGTTTCGATCGTCGTCATGCCATCAACAAATTCTGTCGGGTTAAAGAGGTTATCAAACAGGCCGCCACCTGAAAAAAAGCGACCGGGTCGATGTATTTTGGTGTCCGTTTCGTCCTTTGCCCGATCCTCAAAAGTCGAATGAAGTGGTGAAACCCAGGCGGAACGTACGGCCCGGCGCCGGCATTCGATTGACGAACAACGGCGGCAGATAATATTCGTCCGCTATGTTTTCGACACTGAAGTCGAGCGACGTGTTTTCATTGAAGTTGTATGAGCCGAAGACGTCGACGATCGCATTGGATTGCCAGTATCTGGGCACATCGGAAAGGGTCAGTTCGTCGCCCACATCCGGCTGCCGTTCATCGAAAAAGGTCAGGCGCCCGCCCAGTTCCAGCCGCTCGTCGAACCACCGTGTGCCGGCGGTCAGCGTGCCGCTGTAGCGCGGTTGCCGCAGGCTGGATACAACGGTTCCAATGTTCGACGGCATCTCGGTATAGTAGCTGAAATTGAGGTCGGCGAACACGCGGCCTGTGTCATAGAACATGGTGGTTTCGATGCCGGAGACCGATACATTGTCAATGTTCGTGAATGGCGCGCCCAGATAAGGCCGCGCGATGAAGTTCTCATAATCATTGTCGAAATAGACGAGCTTGAAGCGAAGCGTGTCATCAGGCAGGAACACGTTGTCGTCGAGATAATTCACGCCGAATTCCCGGGTTTTGAGAATCTCCGGCTCCAGAAAGGGATCAAACGTCGTTCCGAAAGCATAGCTCTGGCCGAGTTCCACCAGGCTCAGCGCACGGAAGCCTTCCGCATAGAGCGCAAACAGTTGCACACCATCGAGAGCGGCTCCAGTGTCACGCCGAAATTCGGAGAAAGGCGATCCTTGGTGCTTTCGTTTCGTTGTGTGAGTGTTTCCTCGAAACCAGTTCGGAATTCGTTTGTCCTCGACCAGATACGATTGTATTCATTTCGTGCTGGTACGACATTGGCTAAATAACATGCATCAACAGCGGCGGTGTCCGGCCAAAGACTGTCGCACGCATCTTCCGCGTCGAACAGTGCATTCTCCAGCCGGTTCAGTTCGGCCGTAAAGGCGGCGTTGTCAAAGCCGACGGCACGTTTGTTGGTGATTGTCGTGCTGGTGCCTTCAAATCTGTCGTAGCGCACGCCAGCATTTAAGGTAAGCCATTCAGTTGGACTGAACGCGGCGTTGAAATGACTGCCGAACACCTCGCGCGTGCCGTCGAAATCGGATGCATATCCATTGTTGGTGACGACCGGAGGCAGACCAACCGCATAGTCGGTACGGTTAAGTGGCACATTGAGATCGATGATGCCGTCGGAGCGGGAATATTCGCCGCCATAGGTCATGGTCAGTTCGCCGATACCGGTATCGACGATGCTTGTATTCCAGATTTCCGTGCCCCAGCTGGCGTTTTTCTGCGGGGCCTGACGCAACTCCCCCTTTTCTCGTATATGCGTTCCCCAGACATTGGCGTTGAAATTGATCAGGTCGTTGTCGGACTCCCAATGGTAGCGCAGCCAGCCCCGCTTGCTTTCCACATCGTTGAGCGTGGTCTGCGACGGTTCAAAACTTACCAGATTGGTCGGAAAGGCCATGCCGAACTGGCTGTCATAATAGGTAAAGCCCGCATGGATCGAATGACCGTCGTCAAAGAAAGCTGTTCCCTTCAGCAGAAGCGACTCGGTCGCCTCGGATGTGTTGGGCACCTCTTGGCCTGGCCCGATATTGCTGAACGGAAACTCGGTTTGAACACCCTTGCTGTTGCTGGCGTTGAAGGTTTCGTCGCCGTTCTTGCCGGCAAAGTAATTGCCTTCGGTGCGCCGCGCATAGGCCGCGACGAACTCGAAGTGCTCAGACTGGTGTGCGGCCGCGAGGCTGCCGAACCAGTTGTCGTCGGAGAAAACCTCGCCGTCATCCGGGCGAAGGCCGGTATCGGTTCCCAGAAGGTGAAGGCTAGCACAAGCAACGGTGTCCCTTATACCGCAAGTCGGGGCGATGGCGTTGCCGCTTATGCCGCCAATCAAGCGGATGGCGTTATTGCTGCCTTCCGGGACGAGATCGCCGGCATCGAGCAGGCGAACATTGACGACACCGGACGTGGAGCCGGAGCCATAGGGGCCTTTACCCGGACCTTTGGAAACATCGACCCCGCCGATAAATGTAGGATCGACATAACTGCGCTGATCCGAGCCGGCATAGCCTCTGTTGCCGGTGGTTTCCTGCTGCGTTCCTTCCACCATCGTGCGGACGCGGTTCAGGCCCTGCGCGCCACGGATATTGACGTTGAGCGAATTGCCGTCATTGCCGGCGCTGGAGAAGACGCCCGGCACGGTGCGGAAAATGTCGCCCGGCGCGCTCGGCGGGACACGGTTGATCTGCTCCTGTGAGATGTGGGCGTCAGAGCCCGGCGTGGTAAAGGGCACGTCCTCGTCTTTGCTGCGCTGCTCGGAGTCGCCAACTATGATCGTTTCAAGCAGCGACGAGCCGCCTTCCGCAGACTGTTCGGATATGAGAACGCCTGACTCGGATATCAGGACGCGCGAATCAGCGGCAAAAGAATAGCGCAGGCCGGAGCCCTGTAATATCCGAGCGATCGTTTCCTCAGGCGATAGCGAACCGCGAACACCGGAAGAGGTCTTGCCGAAAACAATCGACGCGTCATAGGAAACCTGAGTACGGGACTGAACGCCAAAGGCGGCCAGGGCGGCGCCAAGCGGACCCGCGGGAATATCGAAATCTGTTACCGCGCCCTGCTGCGCGCGGACTTCACCTGTGGCCAAGGATACCGCAAATGACAAGGTCGTTGTTGCGAGCAATCCCGCTACGGTCGCTTTTCTGCCCAGCCTGCCTATTGATCTGAGCGTTCCGCCATAAACCATGTCACCCACTCCTGTACTGTACGCTTACGACGGTGCCTGCCTCACGGGGCGCTCCAGCGTTCCCGTATTGCTTTACGAGCGGGGTTCCGGAATTTTCTCTTTTTTCAGATTTTTTAAACGAGAGACGTAATCGTCACGACGCCGGCGAATTCGCGCACATTGCCTCCAAAGGGCGAGACCACGGCACGAAGAGCGTCAAGAGGATCGCTCAGATCGAACACGCCGCTGACACGCAGTGTTTCCAGGCCGTGATCAACAATCAGCACCATACCGCGATGCCAGCGCGATATTTTGGCGACCAAAGTCGACACGGTCTCGTTTTCAGCGACGAGAAGGCCATCGCGCCAGCGCGCAACCTGCGCCGCATCGCGTATTCCTCTGGTGTAGAGATTGGTCGCACTGTCCAGCGTGATCCAGGAACCGGCATCGAGCTGTTCGGTATTGCCCGCCACCGGACCGGCGATCCGCGAATCGACGCTGCCGCTCTCGGTGGAAACCGTAATGTTTCCCGCATCGATGGAAACCTCGAAGACCGCGTCCAGGGTCGTGGCCGTCAAGGGACCGGCGACAACCGCGAGGCGGTGCCCGAAATCGCTTGCGATCTGAAAATAGGCCATACCGGACAGCAGATCTATTCTTGTCTCGTCATCCGTGGAATCGATTGCGATTGCCGTTTCCGGCCCAAGCGCGATCATGCTGGAATTTGACAATTCGATTGCCTGTATTTCCCCGGTCCCGGTCCTGTGGTCCGCCCTGGCATTCATGATGATGCCCGGGATTACCAGATAGCCGGTCCCGACGGCGGCAAGACCTAACACGCCACTCTTGATGACGGTACGGCGTGAGAGCTTGCCTCTGTCTCCGGCTTGCCGCCGGTCAAACAGAACCTTGCCGGCCATGCCGTGGATCTCGCATACGCGTGCCCACATCCGGGCGTGCTCCGGGCTTTGAGCAACCCAGACTTTGATCTTCTCAACCGAATCTTCGTTACCCGGGTCGTCCTGAAGACGAATTGCCAGATCAGTCGCTTCAATGAAAAGCTGACGATCATCCGGTACTTCGCTCATCACATGTCCCTGATCAACTTCCGCGGCCGAATTTTATGTGTCCTGCAGATGCTTGACCGCTCCCATATAGATTACGAATGAGCGTGCCACTTTTTTCACATCAGCGGCAGGCAAATCTACAAGCCGGCCAACCTGGTGTCGATGTGCTGATATGCGTCGCGGATCAATGACCATGTTCGCGAGACGGAAAGATCAATCTCCGCGGCAACTTCAGCGATCGTCATCTCACCGATGCGATGCATCTCGAAAGCCCGGCGGGTCCGCGTCGGCAATTCCGCCAGCGCCGCTCTGGTCAGCGCCAGCCGCTGCTTGTCATAAACAATTGTCTCCGGCGAAGGCGAAGGATCAGCGATGGATGCAAAATCGTCCGGCGGCAGTTCGACCCAAAAAAAAAGTCGTTTGCGACGCTGGTGGTCGATACACAGATTGCGCGCGATCCTGAACAGATAAGCCGCAGGATTATAGGTGGCCTTGCTCACGCGCGGCGGCCTTGCCAACACGCGCACGAATGTGTCCTGGGTAAGTTCAGCCGCTGTATCTTCATCGAGGCCACGGCGCCGCAGCGCCTTGGTGATATCGCCCGCGTGAAGCACAAACAGATTATGCAGATCCCAACTCAAAGCGACACTAACCCAACACCAGCCATCTCCACCACTGTGCATGGCGGAAGACACATCTAAGGACCGCACCTCGAATTCATCTCATTCGCGGCGCAGACATTGCAGGCATGGCGGGAAAAAACAAGAGTTTTTTTGTCAGTTTTTAAATTATTGCATCTTTATAGGAGTATACGGGATTTTTTGAAAAAATCACCGCAAGCAGGGAAACCGGCCTGCGGTGCCTGTGACCTTTGATGTCGCGGCGGGATCAGCATCGGTCAGAAAACGGACAAGCTAAGGTTTGCGAAGAAGCGTCAGACCTCGTCGAAGTCGAGCACTATCTTTCCGGTCAGCGGGCGCGACTGGCAGGCCAGAACAAAACCGGCGTCCAGTTCCCAGGGCTCAAGGGAATAATTGGACGCCATCTCGACTTCGCCGTCACGCACCTTGCACCGGCAGGTGCAGCACATGCCGCCCTTGCAGGAAAACGGCAGCTCAATACCATTGCGATGCGCCGCGTCGACGACGTTGTCGTCCTGAGCGCCCATCACGATCGATCGCGACGCGCCGTCCAGGAGAGCCTCGACGTCGACGCCCTGTTCGGCCGCCTGTTTGGCTTCCTCAGAGCGCTCGGCACGCGGCGCGCTGCCTTCGGCCGGCGTGAACAGTTCGAAACGTATCCGCTCGGAAGAAACGCCGAGAGCTTCAAGTGTCGCGCGCCCGGCTTCGATCATGTCACCCGGTCCGCACAGGAAGATATTTGTCACCGTTGCCGGATCGAACAGCCCGGATCCGGCAAAGCGCGCAATACGCTCGGCGTCCAGCCGGCCGTGCAGGAGGTCGACATCCTGGCCTTCGCGGCTGAGCACGTGGACGAGTGTAAAGCGCTCCAGAAATCGGTCCTTCAAATCCTCCAGTTGCTCCCGGAAAATGACCGACGCCCGGTCCCTGTTGCCGTAGAACATCGTGAAGGTGCTGTCCGGCTCGCGCATGAGGATGGTCTTGACGATCGAAAAGACCGGCGTGATTCCGGACCCCGCGGTAAAGGCCACATAGTGATTGCCGCTATCGCCCGAAGGCCTGGCGGTGAACCGTCCCTGCGGCGCCATCACGTCCAGTTCCATGCCGGGCTCAAGATTATCGTTGGCGAAATTGGAAAAGACGCCGCCGTCGACACGCTTGATCGCGACCCGCAATTCATCCTCATCCAGGCCGCTGCAGATGGAATAGGTCCGCTGTACGGCTTCGCCGTCCACGTTGGCCCGCAAGGTCAGATACTGGCCGGGCACAAAGGCGAAGGCTGCCCTGCTCTCGTCCGGAACGCTGAAGGCAATGGACACCGCATCGTCGGTCTCCCGTCGGACCTCGGCAATCTTAAGCGAGTGAAATTGGGCCATGCTCGTTCCTCAAAGACACTTGAAGTAATCAAACGGTTCCCGGCAGCTCAGGCAGCGGTAGAGCGCCTTGCAGGGCGTCGACCCGAACTCGCTGACGCGTTCGGTTTCAGCCGCTGCGCAATGCGGACACTGAACCACGGCTTCGCCGAACAGGGCGCGTTTGGAGTTCGATGATTTTTCGGGCGGCGCGATGCCGTACTCCCGCAGCTTCCTGCGCCCTTCATCGCTGATCCAGTCGGTCGTCCAGGCCGGGCTGAGAACGGCCTCCACGCGGGCATCCTCGAAACCGGCGGACTGAAGCGCCTCCAGCACCATCTGCTCGATGAATTGTGTCGCCGGACATCCCGAATAGGTGGGCGTGACCCGCGCGACGACCCGCCCGTCGGCGTCGACATCGACAGAGCGCAGGATACCGAGGTCCTCCACCGTGACGACGGGTATCTCCGGATCGGGCACGGCGGCCGCGGCGTCCCAGGCCGCCTTGCGATGGCCGGTGTCCGGTTTGCTCATGTCGACGACCCCGCTCATGGCGGCTACCAGCTCAGCCCGGGATAGGTGCGCTGCATATACTGCAACTCACTGAGGACATGGCCGAGATGCTCGGTATGAAGCCCGCTTCGCCCGCCGGTCTGCATATGGCCGGCTTCGGGAAGTGTCAGCGTCGCCTCTTTCAAGACGGCATCCACCGTCTGCCGCCACTCGCCGGCGAGCGTCTGCGGATCGACGGCGTAGCCGGCACCGACCGCTGCCCTGGTGACCTCGTCGCTCTCAAACAGTTCTCCGGTGTACATCACCAGCGCATCGAGCGCCTCTTCCATGCGCGCATGGCTTTCATCCGTCCCGTCGCCAAGGCGAATGACCCATTCGGAGGTGTGGCGCAGATGATAGGCCACCTCCTTGCTGGCTTTGGCCGCAATGGCGCTCAGCGTGGCATCCGTGGAGCGCTCCATCTCCCGCCAGAAGGGCACCATGAAGGCGGCGACAAAGAACTGGCGCGTAATGGTCTGGGCAAAATCACCATTGGGAAGTTCGGCAATCAGCGCGTTAAGATAGTCACGTTCATAGCGCAGGAAGGCAAGTTGATCCTCATCCCGGCCCTTGCCTTCCACCTCACCCGCATAGGCATAAAGCGCCCTTGCCTGCCCCATCAGGTCAAGCGCGATATTGGTGAGCGCCAGATCTTCCTCCAGTGTCGGGCCCTGGCCGCAAAGCTCGCCCAGCCGCTGGCTGAGGATCAGGTGATCATCCGCCAGACGCAGAACATAGGTGAACAGTGTCTGATCGTTCGCCATTGTCGCCTCACATGTTTCCGACGTCTTCGGGAATTTCATAGAAGGTCGGATGCCGGTAGATCTTCGATGCGGTCGGCTCGAACATCATGTCTTTTTCAACCGGATCGGACGCGACGATATCGCTCGAACGCACCACCCAGACGCTCTGCCCTTCGCCGCGCCGCGTATAGACGTCGCGCGCGGCCTGCAGCGCAAGCTCGGCATCCGCCGCGTGGATCGATCCGGCGTGTTTGTGGCTCAGACCGTTGCGGGCTCGGATAAAGACTTCCCATAAAGGAGTTGCAGCTTCGGTCATGGAAACACCTTTTCATAAGATAAGGAGACTGAATGCGGGCGCTTGCTATTCGGCCGCGACCCTGGCTGAGGCTTCGCGCTCGGCGCGCTTTTCGGCGTAGGCCAGCGCCGCCTCACGGACCCAGGCGCCCTCCCGCTCCACCCTGCGGCGGGTGCGCATGCGTTCGCGGTTGCAGATGCCGTCGCCCTTGACCACGCGCCAGAACTCGTCCCAGTCGATGTCGCCGTGGTCGTAGCCCTGCTTGTCCTCGTTCCATTTCAGTTCGGGATCGGGAGCCTTCAGGCCCAGGAACTCGGCCTGCGGGACGGTCGCGTTGATGAACTTGTCGCGCAGATCGTCATTGGAAAAACGCTTGATCTTCCACAGCATCGATTGCTGTGAATGAACCGATTCGCCCTCCGACGGGCCGAACATCATCAGCGAAGGCCACCAGAAACGGTCCAGCGCATCCTGCGCCATTGCCCTTTGTTCGTCCGAGCCGTTGCACAGGGTAATGAGGATCTCGTAGCCTTGGCGCTGATGGAAGCTCTCTTCCTTGCAGATGCGGATCATCGCCCGGGCATAGGGACCATAGGAACAGCGGCACAGCGCGATCTGGTTCATGATGGCCGCGCCGTCGACAAGCCAGCCAATGGCGCCGATATCGGCCCAGGTCAGCGCCGGATAGTTGAAGATCGAGGAGTATTTGGCAGCGCCCGACAGAAGCTGTCCGGTCATCTCCTCCCGGCTGACGCCGAGCGTCTCGGCGGCCGAATAGAGATAAAGACCGTGCCCGCCCTCGTCCTGGACCTTCGCGAGCAAAGCCGCCTTCCGGCGCAGGGACGGCGCACGGGTAATCCAGTTGCCCTCGGGCTGCATGCCGATGATTTCGGAATGGGCGTGCTGCGATATCTGGCGGATCAGCGTCTTGCGATAGCCTTCGGGCATCGGATCGTTCGGCTCGATCTTCTGCTCGGCGTCGATACGCGCCTGAAATGCGGCCAGAAACGCCTCGTCCTCATCAGTCTTGCCGTCGGCGCCAATAAGCCCCTGTGAGTACATATCCCTGATCCTTCTCCAATTTAGAAAGATTATACGTTACAAAAATAACATCGTCAACGATATTTCCGTAACACAAAGAGGGAATCCCGCTTACCCGGCAAAGCGCCGCGCAATGTCAATTTCGGGCCGGGCGATCGCCTGTTCATGCGAATTCACGCAGGTATCAAGCCACGCTTCGCTCGGCTTTGCCAGATGCATGTAAATCGCAGAAGCCAACCGCCGCGCTTCATCACCCGGCCACATCGGCGGTGTAAGCTCGGACGGAAATGCCGGATCGCGCAGCGCCAGACGGCGAAAGTGGTGAATGAGGAGGCTTCGTGCGGCCATGGCGGTCAGCGGATCAGGTTTCGCCCCATTGTCCAGAACACGCTTGAGCGGACCGAACAGCGCGATAAAGCCCGCATAGGTCTGCTCGACGTCATGCAACTGCCAGGCCTGCGAGACCATGGACCGCGCGTCCGTCCCGCCATCAAGGACCGACTTGAACAGGAACTCGCCGCTTTGGAGGACGGGTGCCGCCGCGTCATTGCCGACATCCGGTCGCACAAACACGGTCGGGGTCAGCGCGCCGAAGCCATTTGCCCGCAACTGCCTGCGTCGGACATCCCGTCCCTCGCCCGCTTCGCCTGAAAGGACCAGCACCAGCCATTGGCCGGACCACCGGCTCGCGGCAGCACCGTAGATCCTCAGCCCGGCCTGCGCGAACTCCTCCTCCCCTGCAGGCGCAAGCCGGTAAAAGCTCTTGCGGCCGGTCTTGATGCGCGTCAGCCAGCCATCCGCCGTCAGGCGTGACATCGCCGCGCGCAGGGCCGTCGGCTCGATGCGGAGGCGACCCATCAGCTCCTGCAGCGACCCGAGCCAAAGCTCTCCGCCACGGGGAATAACCGCATCTCCAAAAACGGTGATAACCAGGGACCAGACGCGGATGCGCTCCTGCGCATGGAAACCGTCAACAAGCGCTTCGACTTCTCTGGCGGCGGAATCAGACATAGCGCCTATATGACCTGTCGGCGCCGACAGGGCAACTTAGCTCAAGCCGCGTGTGCCATCGACAATGAGCCGGCTTGCCAGCTTCGCATATTCCTCCCGGCCGATGCCGCCCTTGGGCCGAAACCACATATAATGCCAGTTCAACATGCCAAAGAGCGACATCGTCACGGGCTTGACGAGCCTTGGAGCAAGATCCGGATTTATCCCGCGAACCGCATCGGCAAAACAGGCGACCAGACGCCGCTCAAGATCCTTCAGTGCCTCCTGCTGCTCGCGCGGAAGATGTTTCATCTCGTTGATCTGAACCTTGTGCTCGTGATCGGCCTCGCGATACGCGTCCAGCAGCGCGGCGATCAGCAGTTCGATGCGCTCCTCCGGGTCCGCATCCGGCCGGTCGGCCGCTTCGACCGTCAGGCAAAGCTCTTTCAGATGGGAGCCGATCACATCGTATAAGAGCGCGTCCTTGCCGGAATAATAGTGGTAAAGCAACGCCTTGGAGACACCGCAAACCTCCGCGAGCTGCGACATGGACGAGCGGTCATAGCCGACATCCGCAAAGAGCCTCGCCGCCGATTGCAGGATCGCGCCCCGCTTGACGTCATAATCCAGGGCTTTCGTTCTGGCCAAAGGTTCCCCCGTTCTCGCGGACCGGTTTAGTCGGTTTTGCGGCTGTCGACAACGCGCCGCGCTTTGCCGGCTGACCGTTCCACGCCTCCCGGCTCTTTCACCGTCACCCTGGCCGTCACGCCCAAGGTGCTTTTGACATGCCCGGCCAGTTCCTTGCCGCTCGCTTGCCGTTCATCCTCACCGGCCGCATCCTCCGTCGCTTCGACGTTGATGATCATGGTGTCCATGCGGCCCTCACGTGTGAGTTCGATCTGGTAGTGCGGGGTCAGGCCGCTACATTTGAGCAGTTGTTCCTCAATCTGCGTCGGGAAGATGTTCACGCCGCGCACGATCATCATATCGTCCGAGCGCCCGGTCACCTTTTCCATGCGCCGCATGGTGCGGGCGGTCCCCGGCAGCAGCCGTGTCAGATCCCGCGTGCGGTAGCGGATGATCGGAAAGGCCTCCTTGGTCAGCGACGTGAATACGAGTTCGCCCTTCTCGCCGTCCGGCAACAGCTCACCGGTGTCGGGATCGATGATCTCCGGATAAAAGTGATCCTCCCAGATATGCAGACCGTCCTTTGTCTCCACGCATTCATTGGCAACGCCCGGACCCATGACCTCCGACAGGCCGTAAATATCAACGGCGTCCATGTCGAAGGCGTCCTCGATTTCGCTGCGCATGGAGTTCGTCCAGGGCTCGGCGCCGAATATCCCGACCTTGAGCGATGCCTCCCTCGGGTCGATGCCCGCGCGACGGAATTCATCGAGCACAGACAACATGTAGGACGGTGTGACCATGATGATCTGCGGCTTGAAATCGTGGATCAGCGTGACCTGCCGCTCGGTCATCCCGCCGGAGACGGGCACGACGGTGCAGCCGAGTTTCTCGGCGCCGTAATGGGCGCCGAGACCGCCTGTGAACAGGCCGTAGCCATAGGCGACATGCACCATTTCGCCGGGGCGCCCGCCACTCGCATAGATCGACCGCGCGACAAGATGGGACCAGGTGTCGATATCGCGATCCGTATAGCCGACTACTGTCGGCTTGCCTGTTGTCCCCGAGGAGGCATGCACGCGCGCGAGCCGCTCACGCGGAACCGAGAACATGGAAAACGGATAGTTGTCACGCAGGTCCTGTTTTATGGTGAAGGGAAACCGCGCGAGGTCTTCAAGGCTCGCAAGGTCGTCGGGGTGAACGCCGTTATTGTCGAAATGCGCCTTGTAAAACGGCGAATTGTCATAGGCGTGGCACAGGGTTTCCTTCAGCCGCCGTAGCTGCAGGCCGGCGATCTCGTCCCTCGACGCCGTTTCGATGGCATCGAGGCCGGGATGTTTTTCGGCCGCGATCGTCGCCGGCGCTCCGGCTTCATGTCTTGGTTGTGCCTGCATCGATGCATCCTCCCGTCTGCGGGCCGCCGGCGTCAGCCTTCGTCCGGCAGATGTGTTCCCTTGACCGTACGCGAATGACCGCGGAACTCGGCCACCACGTCTCCGTCGTCCCGCGTCACCCGAATATCGTAAATTCCTCCGCGACCGGCTTTCTGGATCTCCCGCGCCGTCGCCGTGAGCTTCTCACCCGATTTGACCGGCAACAGGAACGTTATGGCGCAATGCTGTGCAACGGTGGCCTGATTGTAACCGTTGCAGGCGAAGGCAAAGGCGCTGTCCGCCAGCGTGAAGATGTATCCACCGTGACAGATATCGTGGCCGTTGGTCATGTGATCGAGAACGATCATCGAAAGCGTCGCGGACCCCGCCGAAATCGCCTCGATCTTCATACCCATATGCTTCGACGCCTTGTCGTTCGCCCACATGGCGTCAGCACAGGCGCGAGCCAGTCCATCGGCACTCATGGATTTCAGATCACCGCTGCCTTCCGTCACCGTACTATCTCCGCCCGGTGAAGGCAGGCACCCGTTTTTCCAGGAACGCCGATACGCCCTCGGCGTAATCCGGTGTTTTGCCCGCCTCGCGTTGCAGATCGCGCTCCAGATCGAGTTGCGTATCGAGATCGTTTTCGCAGGCGGCCTGAATCAAAGTCTTGGTCAGGCCGAGCCCGATGGTCGGCCCCTTGGCAAACGACGCAGCCAAGGCATGCGCTTCCTCCATCAGGGCCCCGGCATCGACTGCTTTCCAGATCAACCCCCACGCTTCCGCCGTTTCAGCGTCCACCGGGGTGCCCGTCAGCATAATGGCCTTTGCCCGCGCCTCTCCAATCAGGCGCGTCACCGTCCACGATCCGCCGCTGTCCGGCACAAGCCCGATCTTGGCGAACGCCTGAATGAACTTTGCGGATCGCGATGCGAGGACGATATCGCACGCAAGCGCGACATTCGCGCCCGCGCCCGCTGCGACTCCATTGACCGCGCAGATGATCGGAAACTGTATGGCGCGGATCTTGCGCACAAGCGGATTGAAATAGGTTTCGATCGTGTGGCCGAGATCGGCAGGCTCTCCCTGCGGAGCGCGCTCATCGAGATCCTGCCCGGCACAAAACCCGCGTCCCGCGCCGGTGAGCACCACCGCCCTGCAATCGGGATCCTCGTCGGCCTGGTTCAGCGCTTCCAGAAGGGATTTGTTTTGAACCGGGGTGAACGCATTCAGCTTGTCCGGACGATTGAGTGTTATGACGACATAACCGTCGCGCTGATCCACGAGTACCTTGCCGTCGTTCATCGCCGTTCTCCCCTCAAATCAGATGTCACGATCTGCCTCCTCAATTTATGTTGCATAAACCGACCGGTTGGTCAATGATTGGATCAATGGTTGACTGATCCGTCAGGAGGAAAGAATGAGCGCTTTTTTTGAGGCACACAAGGCAACGCTTGACAAAGCACTGGATGTGTCCAGAACCCG
>NZ_CFHWAF010000118.1:0-13461 GCF_984452065.1 Hoeflea sp.
TGGAGGTCTCGCACCAGATCAGATCGGAGTAGGGCGCATAGGCGATGGCGCGGGCGATGCACGGCTCAAGGCCGTTCTTGACCCGGTAGAAGCCTTCGGCCGTGCGGCCGGCATCATAGTCGACGAAGGGCTGGTCGCGCTCGTCGACGTCGGAGGTCAGGAGTTTGGCGGCCTCCGCGTCCGTGCGGGCGATGACAAGAGTGGGCGTTCCCATGACGTCTGCCGCGAGACGGGCTGCATTGAGGTTGCGGATATGGGCCGCGATCGGGATCAGGACCTTGCCGCCAAGATGGCCGCATTTCTTTTCCGATGCCAGCTGGTCCTCATAGTGAACGCCGGCCGCTCCGGCCTCGATATAGGCTTTCATCAGTTCGAAGGAGTTGAGCGGGCCGCCGAAACCGGCCTCGGCGTCGGCAATGATCGGAGCGAACCAGCTATCGACCGAAAGCCCGTTGCCCTCCGCCGTTTCGATCTGATCGGCGCGCTGCAGCGTCTTGTTGATCCGCTTGGCGAGTTCAGGACCCGCATTGGCCGGATAAAGCGACTGATCCGGATACATCGCAGAGGCCGTGTTGGCGTCGGCCGCGACCTGCCAGCCGGAGAGGTAAATCGCCTTCAGCCCGGCGCGGACCATCTGCATGGCCTGGTTGCCGGAAAGGGCACCCAGCGCATTGACGAAATCATCATTGTGAATGAGCTGCCACAGGCGATTGGCACCCATCTCCGCCAGCGAGTATCTGATCTGAACAGATCCGCGGAGCTTTTGGACGTCTTGTGCCGAATAGGGACGGTCGATCCCGTCGAAGCGGCCTTCCGGTGCGCCGGGAACGAGGTTGTAAAAATCAGTCATTGCGATCTCCGTGCGGTAAATCCGTGAGCTTCTTTTTAATGTGAAGCAGCTCTTGTTTTCGATTTTGTGTGACTGTTTTTACAATGCAGTGCACAAACTGAATAGAAAAATCCGCAAAAACAGAATTATAAAAGGGTCACGCTGTCTGAGTTGTGACAAAGGGAGATTGTAAAGCTGTAAAAATTGTAATAGGCTTTTTGCACTACAATTTGTCAAACGTTGTAAAAGCCATGGCTGATCAAAAGATTTTTGCCGGGCCGCGCCTGCGCCGCATCCGAAATCAGCACGGCCTGACCCAGACGGCGATGGCCGAGGAACTCGGCATCTCGCCCTCCTATCTGAACCTCATAGAACGCAATCAACGGCCGCTGACGGTTCAGCTTCTTCTCAAGCTGACCTCCGTCTACAAGATCGATCTGGAGGAATTGCAGGGCGAGAACACGGGCACGATGAGCGCCTTGAAGGAGGTCTTCTCCGACCCGCTTCTCACCGAGGCGCTTCCCGGCGATCAGGAGCTGATCGAAGTCGCCGACGCCGCGCCCAACGCGGCGGCGGGCGTCGTCAAACTCTATCGCGCCTACAAGGAGGCGCAGTCCCGTCTTTCCGGCCTCTCCGAACTTCTGGCCCGGGAAGGTCACACAACCACCGTATCGGGCACCCGGCTTCCCGTGGACGAGGTGCGGGAAGCGTTCGAGAGGCGGCCCAATTACATAGAGTCAATCGAACAGGCAGCGGAGGATTTTCACGCCCGCATCAAGCCTGTCGATGGTCTGGGTGCCGCGCTTCGGGCCTGGCTGGCGCGCGAGCATGGAATCGTCGTCCGCCTGCTGCCCGTCCACACAATGCCGAACTGGCGGCGCCGGTTCGACCGCCATTCCATGCGCCTGTTCCTTTCCGAGCGGCTGTCGCCGTTCGACCAGTTGCGCGAAATCGCGGTGGAGGTCGCCCAGCTCGCTTTCGGCGACCAGATTGCGGTCGAACTCGATCAGCTGGATTTCGGGTCTGACGAAGCCCGGCGTCTCGGGCGCTTCGAGCTCGCGCGCTACGCTGCCCATGCGATCATGATGCCCTATGGTGCGTTTCAGACCGCCGCCATGCGCGCCCGATATGATCTGGACGTCCTGCGTTCGCGGTTCCACGTATCCTTCGAGCAGGTTGCCAACCGGGTGACCATGTTGCAGCGCCCCGGTGCCTCCGGCGTACCCTTTTTCATGCTCGAGGTGGACAATGCCGGAAACCGGTTTCGTCGCGCCGGTGCGCGCGGGTTTCCGCAATCGCGTTTCGGCGGCGGCTGCCCCAAACTCAATATCCACGCGGCATTCACCCAGCCAGGCCAGATCCTGGTCGATGCGGTGGAGATGCCCGACGGCGCGGAATTTCTGACAATTGCCCGTACCCTGGAGGGGCCGCAGGGCGCCTTCAACGAGCGCGTTCGCCGCACCGCGGTCCTCGTCGGTTGCGATGTCGGCTTTCGCGACGAGATCATCTATGGCGATACGGTCAAGGGTGCGGCCATGAAACCCACGCCGGTCGGACCGGCATGCCGGCTGTGCGAGCGGCAGGGATGCCTGGCGCGCGCCGAGCCGCCGCTCACCCGCCCGTCCGGCCTCGACGAGATGGTCACCGGTCTCAGCGCCTTTGACTTTCAGTAGTCGGTGAACTTTTTCCGGTAAGACTTGCGAACGGTGCCAACCATGGCGCCGGCGTTTGCCGGCGGACTTTTTGAAAGCTCCGGGCTGAAATCGGGCCTGCGGTCTCGCAGGTTTCAGTTGCTGATGATCGGCGATATCACCGGGGTGGGCCACGATCCGCCGACAAAGAACTGTATGCCGGTTTCCTCGTTAACCGGAGCCGCACCACCCGCCTCGGCGCTCTCTGCCCCGGTTTCGGTCTCGGTTTCCGTCTCGCGCAGAACGCCGATCAGCGCCAGCCCGCCGCGCTGGTAGGGGATGATGCCCGTCAGGCTCAGATGGCTGTTTTCCGCGATGATGTCGCCCTTGTTGATTTCGGCGAGCCCGTTGGAGAATGTCGCCTGGAAATCGGCCGTCTTGAATTCGAACGATCCCTGCGAGATCCCGCCGAGGCCGAAGAACCGCTCCGTTTTGGCAAGTTCCCGGAACTGGGCGGCATCGAAGGACGGCACGGTCCCGTCGATAATCGACAGTTCGAATTTTCCGTCCAGGTCGCTCAGGCCGGTTGCCCAGGTCGGAAAGGGTGTCGAGAGCGCCGCATTCATCGATGCGGTGCCCTGGGGAAACGGCCCCTCGATCCCCAGCGCCGACAACACCTGTGCGAGGTTGATATCCCGGGCCGAGAACCGCAGCTCGCCGCCACCCTCAATGCCGCTTTCGGCCAGGGTAACGCGTCCCAGGACCGAACCGCCATAGGCCGTGGCGTCGCCGACGTCGAAGGTCGCCCGTCCGCCCTCGATCCGCGCGGCGGCGGCAACGTCCGTCAGGCTGATGTTGCCGAGCGTTGCCGTCTGCGCGGAAAACCGCATGTCCAGAAGGAGCTGGCTGAGAAAGGATGTGTCGATGGTTTTGGCAATGTCCTCGCCGCTGCGCGGCAGGGGCGTGAAGGCCCTGAGGAAGGATGCGATATCGAGCGAGTTGAACGCCAGCGTCCCGGAAATGCCGGGCGTGTCGTCGTCGCGTTTGATATCGAGGATGCCGATGCCCTGATTGCCTTCCAGTTCGATAACGAGCTTGTCGAGCATTGCCCGGTCGTTCTGCAGCTGAATGTCCGCCTCGAGCGACACCGCGCCGATGGCTTCGCCCGGTTTGATCTGCGTGCCCACCCATTCGAGCGCCTGCCGCATGGACGGGCTCTGCATGGTAACGGTGCCGAGGGCAAACGGGATCCTGGAGAGATTGGCCTCTCCTTCGAACCCCACATTGAGCGGCGCTGCCGTCAGATCGACGGTGAGGTTCGCCGTACGCCCGGCGAGAAGCCGAAGCGGATTGCCGGAGGTCACGCTGAGCGTCGCGGCCTCGCCGCGATAAATGCCGCGCACATCGGTGCGCATGCCCGCATTGAGCCTCGGCCAGCTGATCGTTCCGTTGATGGCGGTGATCTTCTCCGTGTCGCCGTTTGTCCGGTCGATCCAGTTGAACGCGCCGTTCTCGACCGTCACCTCACCCAGCCGGTAGGCCGGGATCGGCGGCAGTTTCGTGGTGTCGCTTCCGGCAGCGTCCGCATGGGCGATGGCCGCATCCATTCCTTCCGCGATGCGCCCGGACCGGCTGTTCCAGCTTGTCATGCCCTCGGGAAGCTTTTCCACCGTGAACACCGGCCGCACGAGGACGAAGTTTGAAAAGCTCGGCCGGCCGCGCAGCGCTGAAAACACGCTGAAGTCGGCCTTCAGCTCGTCCGCGAAGACAATGGGTTCCGCGTCCGGGAAATTCCCGGAAGACACGCTGATGCGATTGAGCTCGATACGCGGCACGGGCCAGAATCCGATTTCGGGATTGTCGAGCAGTTCGACTTCATGCCCGGTCCACTCCGAGATGTCGCGCTCCAGCCTGTCCCGCACGAGGTCGGTCGATATCACAAAGGGCAGGGCCACGCCGCTCACGGCCGTGACTATGCCCGCGACGATCACGATGGCCATGATCGCCCGAAACCAGCGCCTGTGGTATAGCCTTTTGCGTTCCAAGTCGTGCTTGACCTTCCGTTCCGGTGCGACAACACCTGCCCGCCACCGGCCATAGGGGTAATCGGTTGCTCGGGCGAATGCAATTGAAGCCTCGCAATTGGATTAACGCGCAACAAAATGGGACCGGCCGCTTTATTTGTTGCGGTGCAGCATGTTAAGAGCCGCCTATCTGGAATTGGGGCGTTGGGAGGAACCATGAACGGCCAGAATCCGCTTTGGACACCGACCGGGGAAATGGTCGAGAACGCGGTCGTCACATCGTTTGCGCGCTTTTGCGCGCAGCGCGCCGGCAAGGAGATCTCCGGCTATGACGAACTGCACGCCTGGTCGATTGAAAACCGCGCGGACTTCTGGTCGGCGGTTTGGGATTTCTGCGGCGTAAAGGGCGAAAAGGGCGATGCGGTCCTTGAAGACGGGGACCGGATGCCCGGCGCGCGTTTTTTCCCGCAGGCGACCCTGAACTTTGCCGAGAACCTCCTCAGCAGGACCGGCGGCGACGACGCCATCATCTTTCGCGGCGAGGGCAAGCTGCGCAGCCGCATGAGCTGGGACGAGCTTCATGCGCTGGTGTCGCGCCTTCAACAGGCGATGCGTGCGATGGGTATCGGCAGGGGCGATCGTGTCGCGGCGATGATGCCGAATGTTCCCGAGACCGTGGCGGCCATGCTGGCGGCAGCCTCCATCGGCGCCATCTGGTCGTCCTGCTCGCCGGATTTCGGCGATAAGGGTGTCCTTGACCGCTTCGGGCAGATCGAGCCGAAGCTGTTCATCGCCTGTGACGGCTACTGGTACAATGGCAAGCTCCAGGATGTTTCGGACAAACTGCGGACCGTCGAGGCCGAACTCAAGCCGCAAAAAACGGTGATCGTCCACTATGCCGGCGATGCCGATGCACTGGCCGCCTCGCTGGAGGCTGCCGAAACGCTGAGCGGCTTCATCGCGCCGTTTGAGGCGCAGCCGGTGGAATTTGAGCGACTGCCCTTCGATCACCCGCTCTACATCCTGTTTTCATCGGGCACCACCGGGATCCCGAAATGCATCGTGCATTCGGCCGGCGGCACCCTTCTGCAGCACCTTAAGGAACAGCAGCTTCACTCCAATCTGCGCGCCGCGGAACGGCTTTTCTATTTCACCACCTGCGGATGGATGATGTGGAACTGGCTGGTTTCGGGCCTGGCAACGGGCGCAACGATCTGCCTTTACGACGGCTCGCCCTTCCACCCCGACGGCAATGTGCTTTTCGATTACGCGGCCGAGGAAGGCTTCCATGTCTTCGGAACCTCCGCAAAATTCATCGATGCCCTGCGCAAGTCCGGTCTGACGCCCGGTTCAACCCATGATCTGTCGGCGCTGCGCATGGTCGCATCCACGGGTTCGCCGCTGTCGCCGGAGGGTTTCTCATTCGTTTACGACGGCATCAAGCCGGACGTGCATCTTGCCTCGATTTCCGGCGGAACGGACATCGTGTCCTGTTTCGTCTGTGCCATACCGGTCAAGCCGGTATGGAGGGGCGAGATCCAGGGCGCCGGCCTCGGAATGGCGGTGGATGTCTGGGATGACGACGGCCAGCCCGTGATCGGCGAGAAGGGCGAACTGGTCTGTACGCGGGCCTTCCCCTGCATGCCGATCGGCTTCTGGAATGATCCGGACAGCGCCAAGTACCACGCGGCCTATTTCGAACGTTTCGACAATATCTGGTGTCATGGAGACTTCGCCGAGTGGACCGGGCATGGCGGCATGATCATCCACGGACGCTCCGATGCGACACTCAATCCCGGCGGGGTGAGGATCGGAACCGCGGAGATCTACAATCAGGTCGAACAGATGGACGAAATCCTCGAGGCCATCTGCATCGGCCAGGATTGGGAGGACGATGTCCGTGTGGTCCTGTTCGTACGCCTTGCGGACGGGGTTTCTCTCGACGACGATCTTGTCACGCGGATCAAGGCGCGCATCCGGACCGGCGCATCGCCGCGCCATGTCCCGGCCAAGGTGATCGCGGTGGACGATATTCCGCGCACCAAGTCCGGCAAGATAACCGAGCTTGCCGTGCGTGATGTGGTGCATGGCCGGCCGGTCAAGAACCAGGAGGCACTTGCCAATCCGGAAGCGCTGTCGCTCTTTGCCGGTTTGAAGGAACTCGAATAGGCGCTTTGGCAACCTGCGGTAAGTGACGCGCGGCGCGTTGATGGTTAATAAAACGTCTGCGGAATATTTACCTTCTTTTGGCAGGCGGGCCGTTTGGTTATAATTCGTGAAGCTTTGTTAAGGATGTGTTAGCAATCCCCGCCATACGATACCCTCAGTTAACGTGATCTCCTGCGTGCACAGGTTTTTGCCGGCATTACGGATACCATGCCCATTGACAGCAGTTCTTTCTACAAGGTGTGCTCGGCGCACCTTTTTTTTGCGCTTTGAAATCAAAAGGAAATTTCCCCCAAGGCTGCGGGAAGTCCGTAATCGTGACCGCGAACGCCGTATCCGGCATCGTCTCGAAGTCCGCGCGCGGCCGGTTTCCGTAAACGGGCTTGGCAGACCTGTCGAAATCGCGCGACCGCGACGGATGCGTTGCCGCACGTTTTGAGAAAATTACCGATATTGACTCGAGGGCGGCCGCTGCAACTGATGGTTTCATTGTCTGCGGCCGCCCGCACGCACACGTTTATTCCGCGAGCACCCGCTGTGACGGGAAGACGATCTCGATCAGCGTGCCCTGGCCGGGCTGCGAATTCATTGCAAACTGCGCCCTGTTGGCCTCGGCCATCGCCTTCGCCAGCGGCAGGCCGAGCCCGGTGCCGTCGCCGCGGGGGCGATTGAGCCCGGCAACCTGCTTGAACGGCTTCATCGCCTGTTCCAGTTCAACCCGGGTCATTCCGACGCCCGTGTCGCGAATACGCAGGCTCACATTGCCGTTCGATTCATAGGTCGTCGAAACCACGACCTGCCCGCCGGCGGGGGTGAAGCGGATGGCGTTTGACAGCAGATTGATCGCGATCTGTTTGATCGAGCGAATATCGGCCACCACCTGCGGTACGTCGGATGACAGGCTGGTGCGCATGATCACGCGACGGTCATTGGCCTGCGGCTGCAGGATGGATATGGCTTCAAGCAGCGCATCGTTCAGCGATACCGCGGCGAAATCCAGCTCCTGCTCGCCGGCCTCGATCTTCGATATGTCAAGCAGATCGTTGACGATGTCGAGAACATGTTTGCCCGAGCGTCGGATGTCATTGGCATATTCGACATAGCGCGGACTGCCGATCGGACCGAAACGCTCCTCCGTCATCAGCTCGGCAAAGCCGATAATGGCGTTCAGCGGTGTACGGATCTCGTGGCTGACACGGGCCAGAAAGTCGCTTTTCAGGGAGCTGGCCGTTTCGGCTTCCCTCTTGGCCGACCGCAGTTCCTCCTCCGCGCGCTTCCACTGGGTGATGTCACGCATGACCGCGCAATAGCCGTTTGAGCCCGACAGGTGGCCGATGGTCATGAACAGCGGCAAGAACCCGCCGGACGCTTCGCGGCCGATCACCTCGCGTCCGTCATTGAGAACGCTTGCGACACCGTTTCCCGTCAGCCCGGAGAGATAGTCCTTCACGGCCCGCTGGCTCTCATGCGCGAACAACATTGCAAACGGCTTGCCGCTGGTCTCCGTCTCGTCATAGTCGAACAGGGCGCAGGCCGAATTGTTCATCGAACGGATGATGCCGTCTTCTCCGATCAGCACGACGCCATCCGTAGCGGTCTCAAGAATGGACCGCAACTCGTCCACCTCGACCTGCAGGGCCGAAACCGGTGCCGGATCGGCTTCATCCGGCATGACGGGCTGAAGCGGCGGAGTGTCGGGTTCCGGAACCGCGTCGCCCACGATGTTCGTGGCGCCGGCCAGCGGCTGCAGGGCAAGCATGAGCGCTCTGCCGGTCTCCCATCCGACGGACCGCAATTTGGCCCGCACGCTCAGCTGCGAACCGTCCCGCGACCGCAGCACCAGGTCCCCTCCGGTCGAAACGCTCTCGTCTCCGCCGGCGCCGTCTCCATCATCGAAGAGACCGGCCATGCCGCCGGCCTCGTTGAGTTCGGATTTGGTCAGATATCCTGTGAGCTGGCGGAATTCCTCGTTGATGTAGAAGATGGTCACGCCGTCATGGACGATGACCGGCGTCGGCAGCTGCTCAATAATGGCGGGCGTGACGAAATTTCCTTCCGGTCGCGCGGTCTTCCGATCGTCGGGAAGCGGCTTCTGCGGCGGGTCGCCGACATCGCTCGCGCTCTCGGCCGGTTGAGAGGCGGGCGGCGGCTGCTCCGGGGTCGCGGATGTCCGCTGTTTTCCGGCGGCGTCCTCGTCGTTTTCGGTTACGGGCCGTTGCGGCGAGGTTTTGCGTTTTCCGAACGGTTCCGGCGCTTCATTGTCGTCCGCATCCCTCGCCCGCCGGGCGGCGCTCAGCCGCTGGGCAATTTCGCGGAACGCCTGTTTTTCGGTGTTGCTCAGGCCATCGCGGGTCTGCGACCGGCGGTCCTCAAGCCTGATGACCTTGTCGCTGCGCCGTCGTCCCGGCGTCCCGCTTATATCCAGCACCGGCTTTTCCGCCGCGTCGCCGTCGGTCGCGGCTGGATTGTCGTTGCCGGTCTCATCGTCGTCCGCCGGTTTCCGGTTCGTCTCCTCGCTGGCCTCATTGTCCGGTTCGGATGCGGCGGTCGGGAACCCGCTTGCATCGCCAAGGGCGATACCGATTTTCTCCGGATCCGCTTGCGCATCCGCCGGACGCACGATGCCGAAGCCACGAAAACCGTCGAAGGCCCGCTCGCGGGAATAGGTCGGCAGCGCGGCAAGGTCCACGGGCACGCGCAGATCCGTTCCCTGAACCGGCCACAGGACCGTCTTGCCGGACCAGGTATCGCGCTTGCGCAGGAGGTCGGCGATCGTGTGGTCCGGGTCGATGTTGAAGACCTGGGCAACGTCGGCAAATTTCCGGTCCCGCACATCCGCGGCGTTCGGACCGACCGTCTCGCTGAAATCCGCGGAAATCTCCTTGAACACGCCGTCGGCATCGATTTTCCAGACAAACCGCGTCGGGCGTTTCTCGGGGTTGAAAACGAACGCGGACGCATCGCCGCCTTTTCCGGCCGCGCCGGTGGCGGTTTCCGTGCGAGCATGATCGCCGCCCGCGCCCTCGGCCGCTTCGTCGTTTGCGGTCACCTCGGCCGCGGGGTCCTCTGGCACGTCCGCTGCCGTCTCCTCCGCGGGGACCATGTTCAGCACGGAGGGAACAATCGCCATGCGTTCGCTGGCCGCGGCCTTCGGGCGCGGATTTTGCGCCTCGCTCTCGGGTTCGGGGGCCGGTTCGGGATCATCGTGCGGGCGCGGGGCCGGTGCGTCGCCATCAACGGGCGCTTCGACGGCAAACATAAGGAAAAGTGCCGGGTCGTCGCTCAGGCGGGCAATGGCGGAGGGAAGTTGCCCGAGAGCCGTCGGGATCGGATGTTTTGTCAGCCGGCCGCTCTTGTCCGACACGCTGCTGACGATCTGCTGCCGCAGCTCATCGCCGAGCCGTATGCGGGCAAAGGACGGTGTGGCGTCGAGGATGCCGCCATGCTCGTCGAGCACGGCCGCGTTCGTCTCCGTGTCTTCAAATCCGTCGAGAACCGCATGGGCCATCTGCGCCGGCGTTTTCGCCTTTTCCCCGACGGGTGCCGAAATCAGCAGGGCGGGATTGCCGTCGGGCAAAATGATCTTCTCCAGCTGTGCGGAGCGCAGTTGCTGTTTGAAGCCGGGGTCGGATCGCATGACGAACGGGTAGGTGCCGCTGCGGTTGCGCACCACGCGCGCGGCCGCCTCGATCTGCCGATATGCGGCGGCGGATGTATTGAGCCCCGCGTCCATGCATGCGTAGAGCGACTGATATCCCAGCAGCCGCGCACCGGCGCCGTTGACCCACAGAATCGTGTCGAGGAAGGGCGAAACGAGGATCAGCGCCTCACCGGCGCAGTATCGCGAACGAACTGTCTCGTGAACGGCAATATCGATGAAAGGGTATCGCCCGGTCGGCATGTCTGATCCCGTTCCATTTTGCCCGACGTCGACAATACGAACGTCCGGCGTCCCTTGAACCCTTTTCGGCGCCTTCATTCCGGACGGAAACCGGCGGCCGTTTGAATATAATCGTTAAGACTTTGTTAATAAGTGGCAATGCCGGCCGGGTCCAGAAGGGCGTGGGCCCCGAAGGGCCTTACCTGACAACAGGGTTAACAGCAAAATTGTGCGTTGCAAAATTTATGTTGCAATGCACAATAATCATCGCTATATAGACCGCGAAGACAAAATTATGCGTCGGGTGCCTGCATGAAAGGGCCCGAAATCAAAGGAGTGCATGACATGGCTACCAAGAAAACCGCAAATGAAGACGTATTCGCATTCGCAACCATGGATCCGACAAAGCTGACCGAATCCTACCGCGAATTCGCCGAAAAGGGGCTGGTTCAGTCCAAGGAAGCTTACGACAAGCTGAAGACCGCTGCCGAGGATGCCACCAAGACGGTCGAGCAGACCCTGGAAAACGCCCAGGCCGGCACCGTGGAAATCAGCATGAAGGCAATCGACGCCGTTCGCACCAATGCCGACAATTCGCTGACCCACATTGAGGCCCTCCTGGGCGTCAAATCGGTTGCCGAACTGGTTGAACTGCAGACCGGTTTCATCCGTCAGCAGGCTGAAGCCGCCGTCGACCAGGCCAAGGAACTTCAGGAAGCGGCCCGCAAGGTTGCCGACAAGGTTTCCAAGCCCGGCAAGGACGCCTACGAAAAGGCTGCGAAGAACTTCACCCTCGGCTGATTTTGACAGTTAGGGGCGACAACGCCAATCCGAAACCGGGCCGAAATGGCCCGGTTTTTTTGTCCCCGCCATGCATTCGGCCCCTTGCCAAAACCATCGCGGAGCCGTATGTCACCCGTCAGCATTTGACGCTGTGCCGTGCGGTTGTAGCTCAGCTGGTTAGAGCGCTGGATTGTGGATCCAGAGGTCGGTGGTTCGAACCCACCCAACCGTACCATTTCCCGACATGAGAAGCCCGGTAAACAAACCGGTGTGCAAGCCGGCTCCGCCGACTGCATTTTGTCCGGCGACTCTGTTACGACTCGTCTGATCGGGAAACGGAAACAGCGGCGCCATGGCTGAACAAACGCACGCGATCAACGTCAGAACCGGTCTGACCGGCCTGTTCGCCGTCGCGGTCACGTTCTTTGCATTCTATCTCCTGCACCACTTCACCCGGGATATCTCCCTTTCGGAGGTGCTGCGCGACATGGAGATGACGCCGGTGCGCAGTCTCCTGCTGGCGGTGCTCACGACCATTGTCAGTTTTTGCGCGATTGCCTGTTACGAAATACTGGCCGTGCGCACCGTGGCGCCCGGCCGGGTTTCATATCGGACCGCATCGTGGGCCGGTGTTGCCGGTTTTGCCATTTCCGACGTGGCCGGATTTCACGTGCTGACAGGCGGGGCGCTGCGCTACCGGGTCTACAGCCAGAAAGGCCTCGAAGTACCCCTTATCGGGCAGATCGTCGCGCTCTCATGGATGTCGTTGTGGCTTGGAATGGCGTTCCTGATCGGGCTTTCCTTTGTGTTTTATCCCGGCGGGTCGCTCATATTCGGCCGGCTGCCGGGTGAGGTGGTCAGAGTAGCCGGCTTTCTGATCCTCGCCGTGTTCGCCGTCTATTTTATCTGGGTTGCCCGCGGACAGCGCGGTTTCGTGCTGCGGGGCGTCAATATTCGTCTGCCTTCGGTAGGCGTCAGTGCCCTGCAACTGCTTGCAGGCGTCATCGATATCGCCGCATCCGCCGCCACTCTCTACGTTCTGCTGCCGGCCGATGTGACCGGCTCCATGAGCGGTTTCTTCGTCGTCTATATCTCGGCCGTTGTGCTCGGCGCCATCAGCCATTCGCCCGGCGGGCTCGGCGTGTTCGAGGCGACGATCATTGCCGGGCTCGGTGCGTCCGGCCGCTCGGACGTGATCGGCGCACTGCTGATCTACCGCTTTGTCTATTACTTCCTGCCGCTCGTGCCCGTATCCCTGGCCCTGTTGTACATGGAGGTAAGACGCGGCCACCGCGTGATCCGTCAATCGGTTCGTCACATCGGCAAAACCTCCGAGCCGCTGGTGCCGCCGGTCGCCGCGGCCTTCACCTTTCTGGGCGGGCTTGTTCTGCTGCTGGCGGGCTCCCTGCCGGAGAGCGCCGTCTCGCATATGGCGATCAGGTCGGTGCTGCCCCTGCCGTTCGTCGAATCCTCGCACCTGCTTGCAAGTCTCGTCGGCCTTGCCCTGCTGGTTGTCGCGCATGCCCTCCTGCACCGGCGCGAGGCCGCCTATTTCCTGGCCATGGGCCTGCTGGCTGCCGGAGCCGTGTTCGCCCTGACCAAGGGGCTTAACTACGAAGAGGCGGTGTTGCTCTTCGCCATCTTCCTGTTTCTCGTTCCTTTCCGTGCTGCCTTTTACCGCAAATCGGGCGAATCCATCCTGGCGCTGACGCCGGCCTGGCTGTCCGCCATCGCCATAACGGTTGCCGCGGCCGTATGGCTCGGTTTCTTCGCCTATCGTCACGTTGAATACTCAAACCAGCTCTGGTGGGAATTCAGCTGGGCCGGGGATGCGCCACGCTTCCTGCGGGCAAGCGTTGCGATCGTGGCGGCGCTCTTCGCGCTCGGCCTGCATATGATGCTCAATCGCCGGCCGGCGGCCATTCCGCCGGCTGAGGCGATCCCGGACAGTGTGCGCCGGCTTGTTGACGAGGCGCCCGACCCGGACGCGACCATCGCGCTGCTCGGCGACAAGCATTTCCTGGTTTCCGACGAGGAAGGCGCGTTTCTCATGTACGGCGTCTCCGGCGGCAGCTATATCGCCAAGGGTGATCCGGTCGGCGATCCGAAGCAGGGCGAAGAGCTCGCCTGGCGGTTCCGTGAACTGGC
>NZ_CFHWAF010000118.1:13471-13908 GCF_984452065.1 Hoeflea sp.
GGTTACCGCACGGTCTTTTACGCGGTGAAATCGGATTTCCTCCCGCTCTATCTCGACATGGGGCTGTCGATCCTCAAAATCGGCGAGGTGGCGCGCCTTGACCTTTCCGATTTCTCGCTCGACGTTCCGCAACACAAGGATCTGCGCTACGCCCGCCGGCGGGCGGAAAAGGACGGGCTGTCGTTTTCCATTGTCCCGAAGGAGGAGGTGCCGCCGATCCTGCCGCAGCTTCGCGCGGTTTCGGATGACTGGCTCGCCATCAAATCGGGAAGCGAAAAACGCTTTGCGCTCGGCTATTTCGATGACGATTACATGCGCTGCTTCGACTGTGCCGTTGTTCGCAAAGGCGCGGAGATCGTGGCGTTCGCCAATATCCTGCACGGCGCGCAAAAGCATGAAATGTCGATCGATCTCATGCGTTACCGTCCGAAAGTATC
>NZ_CFHWAF010000119.1:0-13776 GCF_984452065.1 Hoeflea sp.
CGTTGGCTCGCGCTTGTGGTGGGATAACACCACGGCGCGCAACCCGCCTTGTCAGTGACCAAAATCGCCGCGGTCAAATGCTTCAATCTAATCACAACTCGCTCTAAAGCTGAGCCGGCTTCGAGCACGGCCCCGGCGCCTAAAAATATATATCGCTGACATCCATGCCGTAGCGCGTGCTCCACTCCTCGATAACCGGCAGATCCAGTTCCGGCGGGAGCGGTGAAAACCCGTGGTCATTGCCCGACAGGATGTGTTCACGGCAGCGATTGTGGACGGCAAATATGGGATCGATGAAAAACATGGTTGTCGGCGCATCGAGGAGGAAATTGAGCGGGGCCTTGTCGGCGACGACGCGTGATGTGCATTGAAATTCCGCAGCTTGTCAATTTCCATCGTGAAACCGCCCGACAAATTATACTTGAAGAAGCAGCTTCGGCTGTCACCGGCAGATGGTGTGCTGTGGGAGAGGGCGGGGCCGGACGCAAGCAGCGACGGAAGAAGGCAGTCGGATTTTCGCCGGGGTGATGCTCAAAAAGTTGGCCCCGCAACGGTTGTGATGGGCGGACCACAGACCATTACGGGGCCCAGAAAGCCAGCATGTCCTCTATGCATATTATGCAATCCTGGCTTTCAATCTCCTATGTGTAATTCGACAACAAAATATTGCGCTTTAGCTGGTTTTCCTCAAGAGGTTTGTGTAATCGCGATCACATCGTCATGTTTAATTATGCATTCTGCATACTTTTTTATCAAGCGCCAACGCAACCCAAATGTGTGTTTTTCTCCAATTCTTTTGGACAAACGCATGGCCGATGAGCGCGATTTTGTCGATATTCAGCGCGGATGGCGGTTATCCTAAGACAGTCGGCAAGCCTTCCGGTTTGCATGTCACCGGGCGCGAGACGGTATCCCCTTGCTTTTGCAGCAGTGTTCCGCGGTGCAGTGAGAATGACTTGTCGTTACATATGAATGATGTCCCGGTGCAGCGCTCAAGCAAAGAATTTCTTCAGTGCCGGAGAAATTACTCTATATAAGTCAAATAGAATTCGCGAGCATGATGTGAATAACTGGGATATTTAACTTTGCGGCGCAGCCGGCGGGCGCCCTTTTTCCACAGGCCTGGCACGTCCTGCCTCGCCGGCGCATCGGCCAGGCAAGCGACCATACGTGCCACTGCGGAGATGCCAGGGCTTATGATCACCGAAAAATCAACCGATATGAATGGCCGGCGTCGGCGCCTTATCGCTGTTCCCGCGCGGGACCGGTCGAATTGCCGATAACCAGTTCCGTTTCCCAAAGCTCGTGGACCGGTTCCAGGTTCGGGTTTTCGATCGCTTCGATCAGCATTTCCGCGCAACGGCGTCCGGCGGCCTTGATCGATGAGCGGAGCGCGGTGAACATCGGGATATCGCCGCTGTTCGAAAGAAATGTCAGCATGTCGTCATGGGTGACGATGGAGATGTCCTCTCCGGCTTCGAGCCCGGCCTCCTGAACCGCCCGCAAAGCACCCATGGCGGGCAAGATACTCGAGCACAATATCGCCGTCGGCCTGCGCACCAGGGCGAGCATCTCCTTTGTGCGGCGGTAGCCGTAGGGCTCCATCATGTCTTCCGAAGACATGATGTCGGGATCCGGTTCAACGCCATGTTCCTCAAGCGCTTCGAGATAGCCGATGCGCCTGCGCTCAGCGAAGGTCATGCTCTCAAGTCCGTTGAGCAGCGCAATGCGCCGGTGCCCGAGATCAAGCAGGAAGCGCGTGGCGCGCTGGAACGAGCGGCGGTTGTTCACATCGAGCCATGAATAGGAATCATCATCGTCCGCGCTTCTGCCGTGAACGACAAAAGGCATGCCGAGTTTCTGCAGCAGCGCCACGCGCGTATCGCCGACGAGCGGCGCGTGAACCATCATGCCGTCGACGCGTTTGCTGGCGATCAGCTTGTAATAGGTCCTTTCTTCCTGGTCCGGCGTGACGACCGACATGAGCATGTCGTAGCCGGCCTGAGAGTAGATCTCGCCGGCGCCGGCGATGAAATCGGAAAACAGCGGATTGATGATCATATGATCCGACTGCGGAACCACGTGACCGATGGTCTTCGACTTGCCGGTGGCGAGTTTTTTTGCATGCGGGCTCGGCGAATAGTTCAACTGCTGAGCCATATCCAGCACCTTGCGCCGGGTCTTCTCGCTGACCTCCGGGAAGCCGTTCAGGGCACGGCTGACGGTTGTCTGGGAAATGCCCAGAGCCTCTGCGAGCTGCTTAAGGTTTACACTCATGCGATATCCAAAGCGTTTTGAAAAACAAACCGGAGCCTAGCCATATTTCTGTTGAAATGGCAACCGCATTGAACCTGTCGCTCACCCGGCCATCGGCGAATTCAATCGTTTTAAATGCACATTGAGAAAAAAGATTAACAAAAACAAAAGGTAGATAGATGGTCTGGAAATCGGGGCTGGATTTTGTTCACAATTGCGTTGACAAGGTAAGTGGATGGCGGCATTTTGAATCTAATTCAAACCGCTTTGGATTTTGTTTGAAGATTGATTGCATCACCGATGCGGGCCAACCGCATGACGTGAATCGGGAGGAAAATCATGAAACGTAAAACCGCAATCGCGGCGTTCATCTGCGCGCTTGGAATGGGCACGGCGCTCTCCGGAGCGGCCCAAGCGCGGGAGCTTGTGTTCACGCCGGGAGAGGACGACCGCTTCAACTGGGCGAGTTACGAAGCGCTCAAGGGCATGGATATGTCCGGAGAAACGGTTACCGTTTTCGGTCCGTGGACGGGTGCCGACCTTGAGCTGGTCGAGGGCATGATCGCCTATTTCGAGGCCGCCACGGGCGCCAATGTCGAATATACCGGATCCGACTCCTTCGAGCAGCAGATCGTGATCGACACGCAGGCCGGCAGCCCGGCCAATGTGGCGGTGTTCCCGCAGCCGGGTCTTGCCGCCGACCTTGCGGCCAAGGGATTGCTGACACCCCTCGGTGACGAAACCCGCGACTGGGTCGCCGAGAACTATGCGGCGGGCCAGTCCTGGGTGGACCTCGGCACCTATCCCGACAAGGACGGCAATTCCGGTTATTTCGCGTTTCCGTTCAAGGCCGACGTGAAGTCGCTTGTCTGGTTCTCTCCGGAGAATTTCGAGGATGCCGGCTACGAAGTGCCCGGGACAATGGAAGAGCTCAAGGAACTGACCGACCAGATCGTTGCCGATGGCGGCACGCCCTGGTGCATCGGGCTCGGCTCCGGCGGAGCGACGGGCTGGCCTGCAACGGACTGGGTCGAGGAATTCATGCTGCGCACGCAAAGCCCCGAGACCTACGACAAGTGGGTGCGCAACGAAATCCCGTTCAACGATCCGGCAGTCATTGGAGCGATTGAGGAATTCGGCGCCTTTGCTCGCAATGACGACTATGTCGATGGCGGCGCGGAAGCCGTCGCGACCACCGATTTCCGCGACAGCCCCAAGGGCCTCTTTACCTCGCCGCCGAAGTGCTACATGCACCGCCAGGCATCGTTCATCCCGTCCTTCTTTCCCGAAGGCACGTCGCTTGGCGAAGATGCCGACTTCTTCTACTTCCCGGCCTATGCCGGAAAGGATCTCGGCAAGCCCGTGCTCGGCGCCGGAACGCTGTTTGCGATCACCAGGGACTCGAAGGGCGCGCGCGCCTTCATCGATTTCCTGAAATCGCCGATCGCGCATGAGGTCTGGATGGCGCGTTCCGGTTTCCTGACGCCGCACAAGGGCGTCAATCCGGATACCTACGCCAACGAGACATTGAAGAAGCAGGGCGCGATCCTGACCGATGCGACCACCTTCCGTTTCGACGGTTCCGACCTGATGCCCGGCAAGATCGGCGCCGGCGCCTTCTGGACCGGAATGGTCGACTATGCCGGCGGCAAACCAGCCGCTGACGTGACGGCAGAAATCCAGGAAAACTGGGACGCACTGAAATAAACTCGGTGCCTGCCTGACCTCCAGCGATCCGGGCCTGTCCTCCCGGCCCGGATCGTAAGTCCGGCTTCGGCCGGCAGCATGATCGGGGGACCCGTTCATCATTGAGTTTTGACGATCGCCTTTTTCCGAACGGAAGCTTGAAGGGGCAGAGCGATGAATCAGCTTATCTTCGCCACACTGACCATGGTCCTGGGGGTTGCCGGCTGTGCCGCCTACTTCCTGCTCTCAAACTGGGTGCTCGATGCCATCTTGCCTTCGAAGGAAGGTGACGGCGAGCGAGCCATCCGCAATCTGAGGCTGGCCAACACGATACGGCCCTGGCTGTTTCTCGCTCCCGCGCTCCTGGCGCTTGGAATTTACCTGTTCTACCCGGTTGTCTCTTCGGTTCGCCTTTCATTCTTCGGCCGCTCAGGCGAAGAGTTTGTCGGTCTGTCCAACTACACCTGGATGCTCGCCGACGGCGAATTTCACGAGTCCATGCTCAACAACATGCTGTGGCTGATCTTCGTTCCGGCGGCGGCAACCTTCTTCGGCCTCGTGATCGCCGCCATGACCGACCGGGTCTGGTGGGGCAACATCGCCAAGAGCCTGATCTTCATGCCGATGGCGATCTCGTTCATCGGCGCTGCCGTCATCTGGAAATTCATCTATGACTATCGCGAGGAAGGCTCCGAACAGATCGGCCTTCTCAACGCGATAGTGACGTTTTTCGGCGGCGAGCCGCAGGCCTGGATCACGCTGCCGTTCTACAACAATTTCTTCCTGATGATCATACTGGTCTGGATCCAGACGGGTTTTGCCATGGTGATCCTGTCGGCGGCGCTCAGGGGCATTCCTGAAGAAACCATCGAGGCCGCGGTCATCGATGGCGCGAACGGCGTGCAGATCTTCTTCAAGATCATGATCCCGCAAATCTGGGGGACGATCGCGGTCGTGTGGACCACCATTACGATCCTCGTGCTCAAGGTCTTCGACATCGTGCTGGCGATGACCAACGGCCAATGGAACACACAGGTCCTTGCCAACCTCATGTTCGACTGGATGTTCCGCGGGGGCGGGGACTTCGGCCGCGGCGCGACGATCGCCATCGTCATCATGGTGCTGGTGATCCCGATCATGGTCTGGAATATCCGCCGGGCGAACGCAGAAATGGAGGGCCGTTGATATGGCTGCCGCAGCATCCGCGAAATCGCCGCTCACCTGGGCCGTCCATATCGGCGTTCTGTTTCTGGTGATCATCTGGACACTGCCGACCTTCGGCCTCTTCGTCTCGTCCCTGCGCGACAAGGATCAGCTTGCCGTTTCCGGCTGGTGGACCTCGCTGACGGCATCGGAGCAACGCAAGATCGGCCGCTCCGGCGCGCCGGATACCCAGATCGAGGAAGACGGAAAATTCGTGCTTCAGGGCAATATCCTCGACGGCGAAAGCGGCACGATCACCCGTTTTGGGGTGCGCTCGCAGCAGCCTTCGGCCTTCGAGGCCGGAACCACGGCGGAGATGCCGAACGGCGCGACGATGGCGGTCGATGCCGATGGCGATTATCGTCTTGTCTCGGACGAGGAATGGACCGGGAGCCGCGGCAAACGCATCTTCTATACGGTGACGGCGCCGCCGCGCTTCACGCTCGAAAACTATACCAATGTGCTCAGAGCCAACGGGCTCGGCCAGTCCTTCATCAACTCGCTGACGGTGACGATTCCGTCCACGGTGATCCCGATCCTGATCGCGGCCTTCGCGGCCTACGCGCTGGCGTGGATGAAGTTTCCGGGCAGGGCGCTTTTGATCGCCGCCGTGGTGGGCCTGCTTGTCGTGCCTCTGCAGATGTCGCTGATCCCGCTGCTTCGTCTTTACAATGAAGCGGGTCTCATCCTCGGCGTGCCGGCCAAGACCTATGTGGGCATCTGGCTTGCGCATACCGGTTTCGGCCTGCCGCTCGCGATTTATCTCTTACGCAACTACATTGCCGGCCTGCCGCGCGAGATCATGGAATCGGCCAAGGTCGACGGCGCCAGCGATTTCGAGATCTTCCTCAAGATCGTGCTGCCGCTGTCGTTCCCGGCGCTGGCGTCGTTCGCCATCTTCCAGTTCCTGTGGGTCTGGAACGACCTTCTGGTCGCCATGGTGTTCCTCGGAAACGGTGACGACCAGCTCGTCCTGACGGGGCGCCTGCGTGAACTGCTCGGCTCGCGCGGCGGCAACTGGGAAATCCTCACGGCTTCGGCCTTCATCAGCATTATCGTACCGCTGATCGTGTTCTTTGCGCTGCAGCGCTATCTGGTACGCGGTCTTCTCGCCGGTTCGGTCAAGGGTGGATAAGGGTGGCTAATCAATGACAATAATGGACAGGAACCTGATGTCTGAGCGTATCGCATCCTCTTCGCCGGTGGACACGGACTGGTGGCGCGGCGCGGTGATCTACCAAGTCTACCCGCGCTCCTATCAGGATACGACCGGTGACGGCACGGGTGATCTGCAAGGCATCACGGAACGGCTGCCGCATATTGCGGCGCTCGGTGTGGACGCGGTCTGGATCTCGCCGTTCTTTACCTCGCCCATGCGCGATTTCGGCTATGACGTCTCGGACTATTGCGGCGTCGATCCGATGTTCGGAACGCTCGACGATTTCAAGGCGCTGGTCGACCGCGCCCATGAGCTTGGCCTCAAGGTGATGATCGACCAGGTGCTGTCGCATTCGTCGAGCGAGCATCCGTGGTTTATCGAAAGCCGCGGCTCGCGCGACAACGGCAAGGCCGACTGGTATGTCTGGGCCGACGCCAAACCGGACGGCACGCCGCCGAACAACTGGCTGTCGATCTTCGGCGGGCCGGCATGGCAGTGGGACACCGGCCGCAGACAGTATTACCTGCACAACTTCCTGGCGACGCAGCCCGACCTCAACCTCCATAACCCCGAGGTTCAGGATGCGCTGCTCGAAACCGTGCGGTTCTGGCTCGATCTCGGCGTCGACGGCTTCCGGCTCGACACGATCAATTTCTATTTCCACGACCGGGACCTGCGCAGCAACCCGCCGCTCAATCCCGAACTGCGCAACGCGTCGATCGCGCCCGATGTGAACCCCTATAATTTCCAGGACCACCAGTTCGACAAGAACCAGCCGGAAAACCTGGAATTCCTCAAGCGCCTGCGCCGCCTGCTGAAGACATTCCCGGGCTCCGCCGCGGTTGGCGAGGTCGGCGATGCGCAGCGGGGGCTGCAGATCGTCGCCGAATACACCTCCGGCGGCGACAAGGTCCATATGTGTTACAGCTTCGACCTGCTTTCCGCGACACCGCCAACGGTCGACCATCTCAGCCAGGTCGTGACCGGCTTTGAAAGGACGGTGAGGGACGGATGGGCCTGTTGGGCCTTTTCCAACCACGATGTGCAGCGGCATGCGAGTCGCTGGGCAGACGGCTTCGGCGGGACCCAGCAACACCTCAAGCTGCTTGCGGGCGTTCTCTTGTCCCTGCGCGGGTCGGTCTGCATCTATCAGGGCGAGGAACTGGGACTGGCGGAGGCGGAACTGCAGTTCGAGGACCTTCAGGACCCGTATGGCATCGAGTTCTGGCCGAGCTTCAAGGGGCGCGACGGATGCCGCACGCCGATGGTCTGGCACGCGGAGGAAAAAAATGCCGGGTTTTCGACCGGCAAGCCCTGGCTTCCCGTATCGGACGAGCACCGTGGCCAGGCGGTTGACCGGCAGCATGCAGATCCGGACTCCGTGCTCAATCAATACAGGCGGTTCATTGCTTTCCGCAAACAGAACCTGCCGCTGATCAAGGGCAATTTTGAACTTGTTCCGCAGAACGATCAGGTCTTCTGCTTCCGCCGGCGTTACGGCAACGAGACCATCCTTTGCGCATTCAACATGTCCAACGAAACGCAGACCATCCGCCTGCCCGAGGAGGGCGTCGAGACGCTAGAGGGCAGTGGCTTCAACGGTCATGCCGACGGTCAAACCATCACCATTCCGCCCATCGATGCCTATTTCGGCATCATCGGGTAGGGACGGAAACCGAGGAGGGAAACGAAGATGTCCGGCCTGAAAATAGACAGTGCCAAGAAAGCCTATGGCGACGTTGAGGTGCTGCACGATATCAATCTCGATATCAAACGCGGCGAGTTCATCGTCTTTGTCGGACCGTCCGGCTGCGGCAAGTCCACGCTGCTGCGTATGATCGCCGGGCTGGAGGAGATCAGCGGCGGCACGATGGAAATCGAAGGCACGGTCGTCAACGACATGCCGCCGTCGAAGCGTGGCATTGCCATGGTCTTTCAGTCTTACGCGCTTTATCCGCATATGACCGTCTACGACAATATGGCCTTCGGCATGAAGATCGCGAGGGCCTCGAAGGACGAGATCGACGAGCGCGTGCGCGCGGCGGCGGACAAGCTCCAGCTCACACAGTATCTCGACCGGCTGCCCAAGGCGCTCTCCGGCGGCCAGCGCCAGCGCGTCGCCATCGGCCGGGCAATCGTGCGCGACCCGAAAGTGTTCCTGTTCGACGAACCGCTTTCCAATCTCGACGCGGCGCTGCGTGTCGCCACCCGTATCGAGATCGCAAGGCTGAAAGAAAGCATGCCGGACGCGACCATGATCTACGTGACCCACGATCAGGTCGAGGCGATGACCCTGGCGGACCGCATCGTCGTGCTTTCAGGCGGCTATATCGAGCAGGTCGGCGCGCCGATGGAGCTTTACGAGAACCCGCACAACCTGTTTGTCGCCCGCTTCATCGGCTCGCCCGCCATGAACATCCTGCCGGCGACCGTCGAGGCGACGGGGGTATCGACCCGCGTCGCGCTGCAATCGGGCGACCATGTGAGCGTGCCGGTGGCTTCGCCCGGCGCCATGAAAGGCGCGGCGGTCCATTTCGGCGTGCGGCCGGAGGATCTGCGCCTGGCGGACCCTGGCGGCGGCATCCTGCATGGCACGGTCTCGATCGTCGAATCCCTCGGCGAGGTGACGCTCGCCTATATGGACGGCACGGGTTCGGACGAGCCGATGATCGTCAAACTGCCCGGCAGCCATAATATCAAGCGCGGCGACACGCTCTCACTTGATGCCGATGCCGACAAGCTGCACCTGTTCAACGACGCCGGTATCTCATTGCGCCATTTGAACTGATGTTCTAATTGGGATTTCCATCCCTGGTTGTTCATGCTATGTTCCGTCCTTTCCAACGGAACAGGCATGGATATGAAAGCAAGTCCGCAATTTCAGGAATGGACGGCCGACGCCGTCCGTGAGCGTGTCGTCGAGGCGGCGCGCACGCTGGCGATCTGCCCGCGTGCACTCGGCCCCAAGGCTTTCGGCAATGCGATGCCGCAGCCGTTGCGGCGGCAGATCGACGCCTACGCCTCCAATGCGCCGCGCTATCGCCGCCGCCCCTCGGCCGCCGCGATCGCACGCATGGAGGAATGCTGGACCTGGATCAACCGGCACCCGGGCGAGTGCGACCGGCAGCGCCTTTATGACTGGGCGCGTGCACGGGCCGGCCTTGGCGGCACCGTCAAATCGCTGGCGCGAAAAGAGGGCGTCAGCGAACGCACGCTGCGGCGCGACATCACCCGCGTCTGTGCGGCCATCGCGCATCATCTGAATGGCGCCCATGTGCATCGTACCTGTGGCGCGTTAACGCCCGGCGAGGCTGATCCCGCTGCAGGCGAGGGCGCCTTGCCAACAGCCCATCGATCTCCGCCCCACTGGCGCGCGCCCGGCGCCCGCCCGAAAATCGACCCCGACGGGCCGTCCCGCCGTTTGCTGTCGCGTCGGACGCCTGTGCGCGCGGATAAACCGGTGCAGGAAAGGATCGAGGAATGAGTGAAGACGAGGATTTTGTGCCGCCGGAGCCGTTCCCGTGGGAGGTGGAGTTTTGGGACATGGCCCGCGCGTTCCGTGAGCGGGCAGAGCGCGAGGGCAAGCCTGAGAACACCTATCCCGAGATCGACCCGGACAAGAAGCTGACCGTGGCGGATGTGTTTGCCTATATCCGCGCCTGCGAGGCGCATCCGGAAATCTGGAATGCCAATGTCATGCTGAAGCGTCATCGCGAACAGGACTACTCCGAAGGTATCCTGGAGAGCACGGAGGAGGAGACCTGGAACCATTATCTGACGTTGAGGTTCCGGGACTGGTACGCCTACAAACATCTGCCGGGCTATGATCCGTATGATCTGATTGTCGGCGATATCGTTGTTGTTGATGTCATTGACGGGAGGCTGGACGACCTCTTCGGAGATGAAGCGCGGTCCGCGATCCTTGAAATCGGAAATGACCAGGGGATCGTTCAATGAACCATCTGCTCGATATCGGTCCGCTTCTCAATCTCTATCTGATGTCGCAGACGGATGGCATCAAGGTCGATGCCAAATACGGCACTCTGTCGCCCTTCTACCGGGATGGTGGCAGGGTGCTCGTACTCCGCGAGGTGTTGGATGAGATTCGCGATAAGCGCTTCGACAAGCCCATTGAGAAATGGTTGCTCGCCAACGGTGCCGAGATACTCGAGCGACAGATTCCGAATGAACCGGATGCCTTGAGACAACTCAAGAAGCGCTATTTTCCGGACATGCAGGATAGCGAGGCCGCGAGCGGCAAGAACCGGGCCGATTTTGCCGCCTACCGGTTCCTGGAGACGGTGGCGGACGACGGCCAGGAATACCGGCTTGTGGCCCATGACCGCGGCTGGCTGAACTATGCCAAGACCATGCCCAAGGAATTCCGCAATACGGGCCGCCGGTCTCCAGCTAGCACACAAACGACAGGACCAATCCATGAGCAAGCATGAAGGAAAAACCGACATTCAAGCAAGGCCCTGGGAGATCGAACCGCCTGAAAGGGAGGCCTTCTACTGGGAAATTGAGGCGGCTGCGCTGGAGGAAGCACGAAGAAGAGAGCTGATCAAAAGAACTGGCTCTCCAACCGATATAAATCCGGGTCCGAACGATCCGGATGCCTGGGTAAGTCTGGATGAAATTTACGCATATATTCGGGCCTGCCAGAAGCATCCGGAAATCTGGGATCACATGATGCCTCTGGATCTGGATGAAGAAGCGGAGCGCGTGTCCGATGAGGAGTATTGGCGGCGGTATTGGATAGGCACATTTCATCGGTGGTACCAGTTAAAACATCATCCCGAGGCGGATACATTTGCATTTGATCAAGCTGAATATGTCATGGAAGGCTATCTGATCGGTGAATTTGATGACCTCTTCGGTGAGGCCGCGAAAGGCAAACTGCTGGATATCAGTGTGATACGGGAGAAACGCCCATGAGCGAGCGAAAAGCTCTCATTGTCATCGACATGCCGCAGCTTTCGAACCTTTACACTGTGCATAAAAGGCATGGCATTGATGGCTTGCGCCCGCTCAACGTCAGCAGCAGTTCGCCCAAAGTGTTGAAGCGCACAATGCAGAATTGGTCTTGGACCTGACTGTCCGATAAGCGTTGCCGTGTGGCAACAGCTTCGATAATGTTCTTATTTTGTTCTTATTTCGCTTGAGCGTGACATAACAAATTCCCATAATGGTTCCATGCAATGCAGGACTGAGTTTTGCCGTCCGCGCCGGATGTCCGTGCGCGTGGACTGGCCTTTGGACGGAAGGATCGAGAAATGAGTGAAGACGATGATTTTGTGCCGCCGGAGCCGTTCCCGTGGGAGTTGGAGTTTTGGGATATGGCCCGCGCGTTCCGTGAGCGGGCCGAGCGCGAAGGCAAGCCGGAAAACACCTATCCCGAGATCGACCCGGACAAGAAGCTGACAGTGACGGATGTGTTTGCCTACATCCGCGCCTGCGAGGCGCACCCGGAAATCTGGAATGCCTATGTGTTCTTAAAGGAACGCCGGCGACTCTATTATACCGATGAGGACTATGTCAGGCCTACTGAAGAAGAGAGCTGGAACAATCACCTTACTCTCAGATTCCGACGCTGGTATGGGATCAAGCATCATCCTGGATACAACGCGGATGATTTGGGTGTCGGCGATATCATTGTGACCCTGGTCATCGACGGTGAACTGGACGGTCTTTACGGCGACACCGCTCGAGCAGAGATTTTAAAGTGGGGCAAAGATAGGGGAATCAAGGAATGAACCACGTCCTGGATATCGGGCCGCTGCTCAACCTCTATCGCATGTCGCAAAGTGACGGCATCAAAATCGATGCCAAATACGGCACCCTGTCGCCCTTCCATCGCGATGGCGGCTGGGTGATCGTGCTGCAGGAGGTGTTGAATGAGATTGACAATAGACCGTACAGGGAAACGATTGCGGCTTGGTTGAAGGCCAATGGCGCCGAAATTCTTGACCCCCGGATTCCAGATGAGCTGGATGCCCTGAGACAACTCAAGAAACGTTACTTTCCGGACATGCAGGAGAGCCAGGCCGCGAGCCGTAAGGACCGGGCCGATTTTGCTGCCTACCGGTTCCTGGAGACGGTGGCGGACGACGGCCAGGAATACCGGCTTGTGGCCCATGACCACGGCTGGCTGAACTATGCCAAGACCATGCCCGAAGAATTCCGCAACGCCAAAGTGCGCACTTATCCGGGTCTTTTCACCATCTATCTGAACGAGCGGCTGAACGGCGACATGTCCGACGCCCAGTTCAAGGCCTATTTCGACCATTTGCAACTGGGTGCGCTGTCCGACGAGTATGTGGGCGAATTGAAGGCTTTGAAGGCGGACATCAAGGCGGACCGAAAAGCCGGTCTGTCGAACGAAGATATCCGCGCCAATTTGGATGCGGTTCTCGACCCGTTTGTGGAGAATGCTGCCAAGAAGACGGAAAAAGTCGGTGCGCGCCTTGAAGTCGATGCGGGCCGTCTTGCACGGTTCGCAATCGTGCTCGGCACGCTCAAGGCCGCCGGTTTCCTCGGCGACGTCGTCAGCGTGGCTGAGGCGGCTGAGGAGTCGGCCTGGTATGCCGAGCGTGGCGATGCCGTCAAGGCCGAGAAGGCCTGGGCCAAGCTCGCGGGCGACCTGTCCGGCGGAGCGGCAGGGGCGGCGGCCGGCGGCGGGGCGGTGGCTGCCCTTCTTCGAAGCGTGCGCCCCGGGCACCCCTTTGCAATGGGCGTCTCCATTCTTGCCGGAGCGCTGGCCGGCGGTTATGCAGGAGGCGAGAAAGGCAAGCAGTTTGCCGGTGCCCTGCATGATTATATTGTCGCCAATAATGACGGTCAGGCGCTGACCGCCGGGCTGATTGCCCGCTTCGCACGCGACTACAACAACCGTCACGGCATCCTGACGCCTGAGGAACTGGAGTTCGTCCGGCGCTTTGCGCTCAGCCAGGAATATCAGTTCTTCAAGCGCGAGGGGCCGCAGCGGTTCCGGGAGATCTTCGGCCAGGACTTTCTTGAGCTGTACGGGCAATACATGCTGGACGAGGCCGGGCGCCCGGTCACCGGCTATATCGCGACGGATGAGGGCGACGTGTTCCTGACGCCCGACGGCAAGGGTGGCCTTCGCGAGGTTTTGGTGCCACGGGAAACGATCGACAATGCGACGCAGATCTACCGGGACGAGGGCGGCACCTACAAGGCTGTCCCGACGGACGCCGGAACGGCGCTCTATGAGGAGGAAACCGGCGCGTTTTCGCGGCTGGTCGCACCTGGCGAATTCGGCAGGAGGTTTTTGAAAGACATCGGCCCGAGACGTTTGCGGTCCGGCTTCCTTGCGCCCGCCTCGCCGCATTACGACCCGGAGATGAAGATCGACTTCTTCGGCAGGCCGATGCGGGCCGGCGATCTGGTGGATGGCGATCCGGATGTCGGCGATGTCAGCTACTATCCGGGGGACGATGATGGAAGCC
>NZ_CFHWAF010000120.1:0-13724 GCF_984452065.1 Hoeflea sp.
TAGGTCGTCCAAGATTTGCTCTAATTGCGCTTGGCCTCGTTCCAAAGCTCTTCCATCTCGTCGAGCGTTGCATCGGCGGGACTTGAACCGCGCCGCGCCAGTTCGGTCTCGATATACGAAAACCGCTTGCGGAATTTGACGTTTGTTCCGCGCAACGCCATTTCGGGTTCGGCGTCGACATGGCGGCCGAGATTGACGAGCGCGAATACGAGATCGCCGAACTCGTCGCGCACGCGATCCTTGTCCTCCCGTGCAAGGGCCGTTTTCAGTTCCGCCAGTTCCTCCTCGATCTTTTGAAGAACGGGCGCGGGCTCGCTCCAGTCGAAGCCGACGCGCGCCGCCTTTTGCTGCAGCTTGAGCGCCTCCGACAATGCCGGTTGCGCATGTGCGACCGTGTCAAGCAGGCCCGGTCGGGTCTTTTCCGGCAGGCCACGGGCGCGTCTGCGCTCTGCACGTTCCGCTTTTTCCGCCGCCTTGATCTCCTCCCACTGCAGCTTGACGCCTTCGGGCGTGTCCGCCTCGGAGACGGCAAAGACATGGGGATGCCGTCTGATCATCTTGCGGGTTATGGCGTGGACAACGTCGCCGAAGTCGAATTCACCGGCTTCCTCCGCCATGCGTGCGTGGAAAACGACCTGTAGCAGCAGGTCGCCGAGTTCGTCGCACAGATCGTCGAGATCGTTGCGTTCGATCGCATCGGCGACCTCATACGCCTCTTCTATGGTGTAGGGCCTGATGGTGTCGAAGGTCTGCTTGACGTCCCATGGGCAGCCTGTGTGCGGGTCGCGCAGCGCTGCCATGATTTCAAGCAGACGGCGTATGTCTTTTGATGCTTCCATGGAACCCACTCTAACCGTTTCGTCCCGCAAGACATGTCAAACAATCCGGCCGGCGATGCTGAATCCACAGCAGAGTCCGGTTGGGGCAGGGGCGTGGCATTGGCCACATTCAGCAGCAAGCGCAGCGGCTATGAATAACCGGACTGTCAGATAACGGAAAGCGCCCTGCGCGGGACCGTTTGAACCAATGGAGGAGGGGTTTATCTTGGCAACGCTCTATTCTGCAATCCGGCCGGATCTCAAGACGGGCGACGTCGTATTGTTCTCCGGAAAAGGGGGGCTGAGCGCCGGCATCAAATTCGCGACAGGATCGCCATGGTCGCATGTCGGGCTGGTCTATTACCTGAAGGAATACGATCTGATGGCGATCTGGGAATCGACGACGCTGACGACCTTTGCCGACCTCGACACCGGTGTGCCGCGCAAGGGCGTGCAGATCGTGCCGCTCAGCGAGCGGATCAAGACCTATGACGGCGAGGTGTCCATCCGCCATCTCAACAAGGCGCTGTCGTCGATAAAGCGCAAGCGCCTGGTATCCTTGCGCGAACGCTTCAAAGGTATCCCCTATGAGGAAAGCGAACTGGAACTCATCAAGGCGGCCTATGACGGACCGCTTGGAACAAACGAGCGCGATATTTCGAGCCTTTTCTGCAGCGAGCTCGTTGCCGAGACCTTTCAGGAACTCGGTATTTTGTCCACGACGCTGCCGTCAAACGAATATACGCCAGCGGACTTTTCCGACGACAAGTATAAACGCCTGCGCCTGATCAACGGCTTCGAGCTGGAGCCCGAGGTGGCGGTCACGATGTGAGCATGTCAAGCGGCTTTCAACGGCTGAGCAGCAGCCGCAGACCAAGCGCACTCAAGACGACCGACGCTATTCGGTCGATGTAGACTTTCGCCTTCAGATAGGTGTTCCTGGCTGCCGCGGTGCTCATGGCGAACGCGACCGCCGTGTAAAAACATATCTCCACCAGCAGGTGATTGAAAACCACGGCGGCGTTTTCGATCAGCGTCATGTCCTTCGGGAAAATAACGACAAGGACGGCCGCTGCGAAGAGTGCGGACTTGGGGTTGAAGGCATTGACCAGGAAACCCTGTCGGAACGCGTGCCTTGAAGGGGCCATGCCGACATCGATTTCATCCCTTGCGTCTCTCCACATCACAAAAGCGATATAGAGGAGATAAAGCGCGCCGAGGAGTTTCATGATCGCATAGGCCCAGGGCATGAGCTTGAAGATCGTTTCAAGCCCGAGCAAAGCCATTGTGGTCCACAGCGAAGCCATCAGGCCGAGACCGAGGCCGACGGCGATACCGGCCCTGCGGCCGGACCGCAATGTCGATTGAATGGATATCAGAAGGGCAGGGCCCGGACTGACAATGGCGACGATGAGCGCGATGTTGAACGCCAGCAGATGTTCGAATGTCATGGGAGTGAAACGCTCCGGCGTCTGTTACAGTTGTTCTATAAGCTTGTGGCTGTCGACGGCTGTCAAATCAAGGCCATAAGCGAGCCTCATCTGTTGTATGAAGTCCAGAGACTGTTCGTTGAAAGGCTGTTTTCCCTCAAAATTGTGCAACAGGATGCCTTCCAGCAGGTCGCCAAGGCCGACGCCGTTGCGTGCGGCGACGGCCTTCAGGACCTGCAATATACGCTTTTCTATGCGTACTCCCGTCTGAACGCGCTCCACCGTTCTTTTGTCGGCTGACATGTCATCTCTCCATCGGAAAGGTGTTTTATTATGCTTGGTACCATGGTACCAACTGAATGCTGAATCGCAAAGGAAAACCTGAAATGGCCGGGGAAAACTATCTGGGGACGGGGGCCGGGGTACCCTCCGGCAACACCGGCGGCATCGTTTGGGCGGTGATTGCGGCGGGTTTGTTTTCCGCGGCAGCGGCCATGGCCAAGATCGCGGTCAATGAATATCACGTGCTCCAGATCCTGTTCTTTCGTCAGCTCGTCATTTTCCTTTTTTCCATGCCTTCAATCGTAAGGTCTTTTCCGACGGGCCTGAGAACCTCGCGGCCCGGAATTCACGCAATACGCCTGAGCGGTGCCTTTGTTGCCCTGTCATGCGGGATTTGGGCGGTGTCCGTACTGCCATTGACGACGGCTACGACAATCACGTTTGCACAGGTGTTTTTTGTCGTCCTGTTCGCGATGATCTTCCTGAAGGAAGCGGTCGGGATTCACCGGATCGGGGCCGTTATTATCGGCTTTTTCGGCGTTTTGATCGCCATGCGGCCGGGCGTTGGCGGGCTGGTGACTCTTGCGGGCCTGATACCGCTTGCCAGTGCGTTGGGCGCGGCCATTGCTGTTGGTTTCGGTGCGCAAGCTGTCGCAGACCGAATCCACCGCGACATTGCTGCTCTATCAGGCATTGTTTGTCGGAATGCTCGCCGGTGTGCCGCTTTTCTGGTTGTGGGTCACACCCGATTTCACTGGCTGGCTGCTGCTGTTTTCGATGGGCCTTGTTGCGACGGTCGGTCAGTGGGCCGGCGTCAAGGCGCTGCGTTCCGGCGAAGCCAGTGTTGTCAGCAATATGGAATACACCAAGCTGATCTTCGCGACCGTCTTCGGGTTTGCGCTTTTCAGCGAGATCCCGGACCTGCCAACGATTGCAGGCGCGTGCGTGATCCTCGCCTCGTCGGCCTATATCTTCCATCGTGAAAGACTGCAAAGGCCGCGCGATTAGCGCGCCGGGCTGCCGGTTCGGAACTGTGTCCGGTTTTCCAGGCAGCGGGCGACTGTACACAGCGCCGTAAAAAGATCGCATAAGATATATTATGGAACTAATTGATATCTGTGTGTTGGGCTGAAAGCCAAGCGCCAAGCCGCGCCCTGACGTCCGGATCAAGCGCAATGCCGAAGTGATTGAGATTATCAATCACCTCAGCGTGTTTGCCCAACCGGTTGAATAATATGTGGTTCTTGAGCATTGGCCTCTTAACGCGTGACGCCGACGATCTCAGCGCCCGCTGCTGCGCACAGCGATTTCGGTTTGACGCTGAACACGCTGTCGGGACGTCCGGCCGCGGCCCACACAACCGGATGGGTCAGCAGGCTCTGGTCCATCAAAATCCGAATCGGGTTGATGTGGCCGATGGGCGCGACGCCGCCAATGGCAAATCCGGTTTCGTTGCGGACCTTGCGCGTGTCGCACCGTTGAAGCTTAAGGCCGTAGCGCTGTTCGATCAGCGCCAGATCGGCATTTTTATTACCTGGAACAAGTAATAATATAAGTGCCTCTGTTTCGGCATTCTCGAAAACCAGCGACTTGACGATTTGCGCGACGGAACAGCCGCACGCGTCGGCTGCTTCCTGTGCGGTACGGGTCGACTGGTCCATGCGGACAATGTCGATCTCGAGCCCGAGCGCCTCGGCGGCACGGCGCACCCGTTCGATGCTCGACAATTTGCCTGCAGCGCCGTCCGGTGTATTCACGCGTCAATCTCCACTGTCTGTTCAATGACCATCATGTCGTATGCGGGTTCCACATGATCGGGCGTTTCGCGCATGACAGTATCGTAGTCGAGCGGAATATGCATGTGTGTGAGAACGGCTTTTCCGGGTTTGAGCCTGTCGATCCATTCAAGCGCCTGAGACAGTGACAGATGGCTCGGGTGCGGACGGTACTGCAGGGCATCGATGATCAGAACGTCCAGATCCGAAAGCCGCTCAACGGTCGCCTCCGGGAACCCGCTGGCGTCGCTGCAATAGGCCAGATTACCGATCCGAAAACCGAGCGAGGTGATGTCGCCATGCAGTTGTTCGAACGGAAGCAGGGTCAGCGGGCCCCCTTCCCCGTCGACAACAACCGGATCGTTCCGGTCATTGATGTAATTGCCTCTGACGATCGGCGGATAATTGCTTCCGGGCGGCGTCTTGAAGCAGTAACTGAACCCCTCAAGAAGCCGGGCCATCGTCTTTTCGTCGGCATAGACCGGGATGCGTTTCTTCTGTTCGATGACAAAGCCGCGAATATCGTCGATACCGTGAATATGATCCGCATGCGGATGACTGTAGACGACCGCGTCGAGCTTGCGGGCGCCGGCGGTAACCATCTGCGTGCGGAAGTCGGGCCCGGTATCGATGACGACAACGGTGCTGTTTCCATCCGGGCCGATTTGCTCGACCAATAGAGACGCCCTCAGGCGCCGGTTCCTGGGATTGGCCGGATTGCAGGCACCCCAATCGCCGGTGATGCGCGGAGAGCCCGGGGACGAGCCGCAGCCAAGGACGGTGAAACGCTGCGTAACCCTCATGCTCCGGCCACCGGATGCGGCACCTTGGAAAACAGGCGAAAGAAGTTTTCCGTCGTCTGCCGGTGAAAATCCTCCTGCGGCATTTCGAGCGCCTGCGCGAGGATATTCGCCGTGTGAACAACAAATGACGGTTCGTTGCGCTGGCCGCGATGCGGCGGCGGCGCAAGATACGGCGCGTCGGTCTCGACCAGGATCCGCTCGATCGGCAATTGTCGGGCGATATCCCGGATCGCATCGGATTTCCTGAAAGCGGCGATGCCTGAAAAGGACACATAGCCGCCAAGCTCCACTCCGGTGCGGGCAAGCTTCTCGCCGGAGGAAAAGCAGTGCAGAACGAAGGGGAAAGCCCCCCTGCCCGCTTCCTCGGTCAGGATCGAAATCATATCGTCATCGGCATCGCGGGCATGGATCACCAGCGGAAGCTGCGCCTGGCGCGCGGCGGCGATGTGCGTTCTCAAACCCGCCGCTTGGGCATCCCGCGGCGCATTGTCATAAAAATGGTCGAGACCGGCTTCGCCGATCGCCACGACCTTCGGATGCGTCGCGTGATCCACCAGTTCATCGGCGGTGACATCGAGCTCTTCGTCGGCATTGTGCGGATGCGTTCCCACCGAGCAGTAGACACTGTCATACCGCTCGGCAATCGAACGCACCCGATCGAAATTGGCGACCCGCGTGCAGATCGTCACCATCAGTTCGACACCGGCCGCTCTGGCGCGTTCGATGATGTCATCGCGCTCGCTGTCAAAATCCGGAAAATCCAGATGGCAATGGCTGTCGACCAACATGAAAGCTAACCGCCCTGCTCTGCGTCCACATAGCGCGGGAAAACCGGCTGCGGCTTGGGCAGATCGGAACCGCTTATGAGGCGCCCGGCTTCGCCCAACCGGTTAAAAGCCCGGTTTTCCTCGGCCACCGAGAGAATGTCGAGCAGTTTTGCAGCTGCGTCGGGCATGAAGGGCTGGCAGAGGATTGCCACCTGACGGATGACCTCGACCGTCACATAGAGCACCGTCTCCATGCGGGCCGGATCGCTCTTCTTGAGCGCCCACGGCTCCTGTCCGGCAAAGTAGCGGTTGGCTTCCGAGACGGTCGCGAAGATGTCCGCAAGGGCGGTATGGATCGCCTGGCGGCCCATTGCCTCACGCGCCTTGTCCAGCAGTCCGTCGGCTGCGGCCATGATGGTCCTGTCCGCGTCGGTCAGCGTGCCGCATTGCGGAACCTTTGCGTCGCAGTTCTTGGCGATCATCGACAGCGAACGCTGGGCCAGATTGCCGAGATCGTTGGCGAGATCGGAATTGATACGCCCGACGATCGCCTCATGGCTGTAATTGCCGTCCTGTCCGAATGGCACTTCGCGCAGGAAGAAATAGCGCACCTGATCAAGGCCGTAATGCTCGACCATCGTGAACGGATCGACGACGTTGCCGACCGATTTCGACATCTTTTCACCCCGGTTGAACAAAAAACCGTGCGCGAAGATGTGCCTCGGCAGTTCAATGCCGGCCGACAACAGGAAGGCGGGCCAGTAGACCGAATGAAAGCGGATGATGTCCTTGCCGATGATGTGCACGGCCGGCCAGTATTTCCAAAGGGCGTCTGACGTGTCGGGATAGCCGAGCGCGGTGATGTAGTTGGTCAGCGCATCGACCCACACATACATCACATGCCCCTCATCGCCCGGCACCTTGATGCCCCAGTCGAAGGTCGTGCGCGACATCGACAAATCCTTCAGTCCGGATTTGACAAAGGCGACGACCTCATTGCGACACGAGGACGGGCCGATAAATTCGGGATGGTTCTCATAGAGCTCCAGCAAGCGCTCCTGATAGGCGGAGAGGCGGAAGAAATAGCTGTCCTCTTCAACCCATTCGACGGGCGAGCCCTGCGGACCGTAGCGTATGCCGTCATCACGCAATTCGGTCTCGCTTTCCTGGTAATAGGCCTCGTCCCGCACCGAGTACCAGCCGGCATAGGTGTCCTTGTAGATATCGCCGGCAGCGACCATCTTCTCCCAGATCGCCTGACTGGCCCGATGGTGCCGGTCTTCGGACGTGCGGATGAAATCGTCGTTGGAGGCATTGAGAACCTCGGCCATCCGCTGGAATTCCGCCGCGTTCCGGTCCGCAAGTTCGCGCACCGGAACGCCCTCGTTGCGTGCGGTCTGGAGCATCTTCTGGCCATGCTCGTCCGTACCGGTCAGAAAATAGACATCCTTGCCGTCGCAGCGCTGGAAGCGCGCCAGCGCATCCGTCGCGATCAGCTCATAGGCATGGCCGATATGCGGCTTGCCGTTGGGATAGGAAATGGCCGTCGTTATGTAGAAGCGGTTATTATCGCTCATTTCGTTCTGTCACTTGTGCGGGTGATGAATGCAGCCGTCATACGGCAAAATGACCGCGCTGGCTATGCCGCCGGCATTCGAAACAGCGAAGAAAAAACCGACAAAATCGTCTGCTTGCGGTCAAGGTTATAGCCCTCGGCTATGGCCAGCTTTTCCTGAAGGTCGCTGGAAACGGACGACCAGTATTGGGCGGTGTGCAGATCGCCCGCCGCGGCGGCCTTGTTGGCCAGGGCCACAATCCGGTCCGCCGCATAGCCGGTGAAAAATGCATAGGCCGTTTCCCGGTCGCGCGCCGTCATGGAATCCGCCAATGTATGGATCGCCTTTTGCGAGCGGTCCGGCCCGTCCCGCAGGATCTGCTCAAACATGTCGGCGATTTCCAATCCGCCATAATTGAGCAGCAGGATGGCGTTGGAGAGGCTCCCTTTCGCGTGGCTGACAACCGCGTCGACGGTCTGCGGCTCCTGATGGTCGGCAAGGCCGAGATGCTCGATGCCCTGCTTCACTTGCGCATCGCTCAAAGGATCAAGGCGCAAAGGCATGCAGCGCGAACGGACGGTCGGCAAGAGTTTGCCCGGCGCGTGGGAGAGGACCAGAAACAACGATTTCCTTGGCGGCTCTTCGAGGATTTTCAGGATCGCATTGGCGGCCGACCGGTTCATATCGTCCGCCGGGTCGACAATGACGATGCGCCAGTTTCCGCTCCCCGATGTCTGGGAGAGAAAGTGCCCTGCCCTGCGGACCTCATCCACCGTTATGGCGGACTTTATGCGCCCCGACTTCGGATCGAGCGGGCGGGCCAGATGCAAAAGGTTGTGGGATGCACCGCCGGTGACCTGCCGAAGCAGAGGCGTATCGAGATCAGGGTCTTCCAGGATCTGCGGTGCCGTGTCCGGGTCCTCGTGTGTCAGGATATGATAGGCAAAACGGTAGGCGAGCGTCGCCTTGCCGATCCCTTCCGGACCTTCAAGCAGGACCGCGTGGTGCAGGTGGCGTGATCTGTAAGCATCGGCAAGGAATTTGGATGCCTGCTCATGCCCGAAAAGCCGCGTATTGCTGGCGGGCGGTATCGCGCCGTCGAGCACGCCGGTGTCGTTGGTCATGGTTCCGGATCTCCGGTCTCCGCATCGCTCCGCAGGAGAGCCAGCACGCGTTTCTCGATATCCTGCGCGATCGCATCCGCCGGCTGGTTTCCGTCGACAATTTTGCAGCGTTCCGGCTCGCGCCTGGCGATGTCCAGGAACGCGTCGCGCCGCTTCTGATGCACGGCGAGCGATTCCTTTTCATACCGGTCCGGACCCGATCCTTTGCTGCCATTGCGCTTGACGGCCCGCGCCAGCCCGACCTCCGCCGGAAGGTCAAGAATGATCGTCAGATCCGGCACCATGCCGTTGATCGCCACACGTTCAAGCGCTTTTACGAACTCGGGCTCGAGATCGCCGCTCACGCCCTGATAGACACGCGATGAATCCATGAACCGGTCGCACAGGACGATCTTGCCCGCCTCCATCGCCGGGCGAATCAACTCCTCGACATGATCGCTGCGGGCGGCGGCGAAAAGGATTGCTTCCATGCGGACACCGAATTCCTCGGCCGCGCCGGAGAGCAGGACGTGCCGTACGGCCTCGGCGCCCGGCGAGCCCCCGGGTTCGCGTGTCATCACGACCTCGAAGCCCTGCGCGCGAAGGGTTTCGGCGAGATATTGTATCTGCGTGGATTTTCCCGCGCCCTCCCCGCCCTCGAATGTAATGAACCGACCCGTCAAAAATCCGTCACCCTCGCGATTTTCGCGTCCGTTATTACGGGTGTTTTGACCGGTCGTCCAGACAATCTGCGATACGGCCGTGTCGACGTCGGTGAGCTGCCGGAACGCGTGCCCTTAAAGCCAGAACAGCATGAGTTCCTGCAACGCGTCGAGTGCGCGTTTGTGCAGCGGCCCCTTGGGCACGGACTCCGCGGCATAAAGCGGCGTCTGCTGGCTGAGCGTATCGCCGACCCAGACATTCAAGGTGCCGACCGGACTGCCCTCACGGACCGGGGCGGTCAAAGGCCAGTCGTAAACGATCCTGGCCTTCAGACGATCCGATTTGGCGATCGGCACAAATATGCTGACCGGCCCTTCGGCCATCAGGTCGATCCGGGAGCGTTCGCCGCCATAGACGGAGGCTGCGCCTACGACCTCGCCGGCTGCGAAAAGCTCGCGCCGCTCGAAACTGCGCAGGCCCCACTCCAGCATCTTGCGGGCCTCCTGGGCCCGTTCCTTGATGCTGCTCATGCCGCTCATGGCCAGAAACAGACGCCGGCCCTTGCGTTCGATCGAGCTGACGATGCCGTAACCCGACGCCTCGGTGTAGCCGGTCTTGAGCCCGTCGACGCCGATATTGGAGCGAAGCAACGGGTTGCGGTTGCGCTGGATTATATCGTTCCAGGTGAAATCGAGTTCGGAATAGATCGGGTAATATTCCGGATAGGACTGCTGGATGTGCCGGGCCAGCAAGGCCAGTTCGCGGACCGTGACCCGTGCCCTCGGATGCGGCAGGCCGGTGGAATTTCCAAAGACCGATTTTTCAAACCCCAGTTCCCTGGCCCTTTCCGTCATCATATCGGCAAAGACCTCTTCCGAACCCGCCATGCCTTCGGCGATGACGATGCATGCATCGTTGCCGGACTGGACAATGACGCCGCGCATGAGGTCCGACAGGCTGATGGACGAGTTGATCTCCGCGAACATCGTGGACGTTCCGGATATTGCGCCGCCGGTGCGCCAGGCGTTCTCGGAAACCTCGAAGGTGTCTTCGAGGGACAGCTCCCCGTTCTTCAGCGACTTGAAAACCAGTTCCATGGTCATCAGTTTGGCGAGCGATGCGGGCGGTATGAGATCGTCCTCGTTCTTCGCGAACAGGACTGTGCCGGTCTCGGCTTCGATCAGATAGGCTTGTTTTGCTTTCGTTTCAAAGGCTTGCGCGTTTGCAACGTTTGGAATGAAGGCCACCGCCATCAGCGCGGCAACAACAAATAACGGTCCATAACGATGAAACATGAACACCGAACCCCTGACTACGCAACACCCTTGGTCAAAGGTTAGCAATCAAGCAAATGCCGATCAACGAAGATTGGTCGGAAGGGTTAAGCGGTCACAGATTTCCGCGTTTCCACGACGCAGTTATCATTTCGTCTGTAAGAGTGTTGCGGCCGGACAGAAGAACACGGAACGGCGTGTCAGACTGCTGTTCGACGCGTCTTTGCGCATAGGACGAAAGCGCCTTAAGCCTTTCTTCCCCGCGCGCAAGTGCAGGCACGTAAGACGGTCTTTCCCGCGGAACCGGTCCGATATCGGGCAATGCGACTTCTATCGTTCCGGGCAGACGAGCGCCCTTCACGACCAGCGTATCGCTTGGCGGCGCCAGCGCGAAGCCGGCGGACGGCGCTGCCGAGGCGACCTGCACCTCTTGTGAAGCGAAGACCGAGGTAATGGGTTTCCTGGGCTTGTTAAGCGCCAGCATGACGCCCGACCGGCCTGTGCCCTCCGTATCGATGGGGGTCCGGCGGCCGTCCTTGGTGAAGGATGCCGTCAGGTAGCGCATGTCCCGTCCGTCCATGCGGGCCTTGCCGATATACTGGACGCGGACCTTGGCGACGCCCTCGCGCTTCATGTCGAGCACATCGGCGGTCTTGCTGGAAACGTCGATGATGCGCCCTTTCGCGAATGGGCCGCGGTCATTGACGCGCACGACGACGGAATGGCCGTTCGTCAAATTGGTGACGCGGGCGTAGCTCGGCAACGGGAATGTCGGATGGGCCGCCGAGAGATGGTACTGGTCATAGATCTCGCCGTTCGCGGTCAGCCTGCCGTGAAAATTCGGGCCGTACCAGGACGCGTAGCCGCGCTTGTCGTAGTCCTTTTCCTCCTTGGGATGGAACCACTGGCCTTTGATCTTGTACGGTTTTCCGATCTTGTAGGTGCCGCCGCCCTTCGGGACCTTCCTGGAAACCGTGACGCGCTTGCTGGCCGACACGCCGTAGTCTTTCGACTTGAATTTGGTCTTCGTATTGATGTCGGCCCGGTTCTCCGGGCTGCCGCCGCATGCCGAAAGAGCGATGCCGCCGGCGATCAACAGGCCGATATGAAACAATCTCCCGGAAATGCCGATCCGACCGCAGCCGTTTGTCTGCCCGCATCTGGTTTTGGCAAAACCGTTTTGCATCGATTTATTCATTCCGATATTGCTGAACGCCGGACTGAGGGACTGGATGACGACATTTGGCTTATTTCCCAATGCTTTGATAACAGAGAAGGCATTGCGAGCCAAGACCGGCCGTTACAATGCCAGAAAAACCCGTCACTGGCATTAAATGCGGGGCATTTGATTCGAATTGCTCGCACTGTGGTTAACCGGTCATTAATCCGCTCGCCGGCATCCGGTTCACGTCGAATTTTTTCCGGCCCGTCTTGCAAATCACAATGACATATCGCAAGAAGGCGCGACCGGAGGAGTGGCCGAGTGGTTGAAGGCACCGGTCTTGAAAACCGGCAGGCGGGAGACCGTCTCGTGGGTGCGAATCCCACCTCCTCCGCCACCCTGGAACATAAATGCGAACGCCGTTCGCCGCCGTTTCCGCGCCATTTGAAGACGTCAGCAGCCTCAACAGCTCATTGTGCGAGCCCATGATGCGGACTTCGTGCTCGGCGACCTCGACTCGCTGCGCGAACGCCCGCAGATGGTCGCGCCGAAATCCGCCGTCCTTTCCACGAATCCGGCGGCGGGCGACGGAGACGAATCTTGTCAGTTGCATCGGCGTGAGACTTTGGCCCGTGGTCTCGATGGCGGCCCTCGCACGTTCGGCGTCCATGCGCGCCTGATCGCGCGTCGCCTTCAATTCCTCGATGCGTTCTTTCAGCGACGGATCGTCGAGATCGGCGACGCCGCTTTCGATGGCGTCGTAAAGACGCTTCAGGCGCTGTTCGGCTTCCGCTGCCCGTTTGGTGAGTTCATTCGCCTGCGCTTGCCGGCGTCCATCCCGTTCCTCACGGCGGTCGAGATGCGCGGCAAGCATGTCCTGTACCCGGTGCGGATCGAGCAACCGATGTTCCAGATAATCCGCCACCAGATGATCGAGCCGATCCATTTGGATCGTGCGGCCCTTGCAGCCGGTCTTGCCCTGCCGGGCAGCCGTGGAACAGGTGTAATAGCGATAGTGCTTCGCCTTGCCGGAGGTGCGCAGTGTCATGGCGCCGCCGCAGTCGGCGCAGAAACAGATGCCCGTCAGCAAGGTCGGCCCGCTGACGGTCCGACCAGGCGTCACCATCGGCGCGCGTTTCTTGAGAAGCTGCTGAACGGCGTCGAAGGTTTCGCTATCGACAATCGGCGGTACGGGAACCGTCACGACCTCCGCGGTCGTCTTCGGCGTGCCGTCCTTGTAGGCCTTCCCCCATTCGTGCTCGCCGATATAGGTCCGGCGCGTGAGGATTCGATGCACCGTGCCGACTCCCCAGCGTCCGCCGGTGCGGGTGTAGAGCTTGCGTTCGTTGAGGTACTTCGCGATCGATTTCACGCCCATGCGTCCGGAGTCGCCGTCGCCTTCCAGCGCCAGTTTGAAGATCAGCCGGATCGTGTCGGCGTGGAGCGGATCGATCTCCAGCACCTTCTTCACCTTGGCGCCGCGCTTTTCGGCCTCGACGACGCGGTAGCCCACGGGCGGCAACGACCCGTTCCAGAAGCCCTGACGGGCGTTTTCCTTCAGCGCCCTGAGCGTATGCTTGGCGTTCTCCTTCGACTGATACTCGTCGAACAGCGCCATGATCTGCCGCATCATGACGTGCATCGGATCGTCGCCAAGCTCCTGCGTCATGGAGACCAGCTTGACGCCGTTCTTCGCCAGCTTGCGGACGTAGAACTCAAGCTCGAAATGGTCGCGGAAGAACCGGCTGAAGGAGTGGACGACGACGATGTCGAAGGCGGCGGGCTTCGACGTGCCGGCCTCCATCATCCGCTGAAACTCCGGTCGCCGATCATTGGTCGCCGACGCGCCTGGCTCGACATAGGTCTCAACCAGTTCATAGCCGCGCGCCTCGCAATAGGCTTCGCCCTGACGCCGTTGGTCGGGGATCGAGACGTCATGCTCTACCTGCCGCGCCGTCGAGACGCGCAAGTAAAGCGCGGCGCGCTGTTTGACGGTTGATTGTTGTTCACTCATGCCGCTTTGCTCAATGCTTTCTGGACCGCTTTCGGATCGCGGTCGATGACAAGCAGATAGGCGCGCGCCGGGCCTTC
>NZ_CFHWAF010000121.1:0-13720 GCF_984452065.1 Hoeflea sp.
CTTCAGGCCTTCGACCTCGAGATTTCCGGCATCGTCGAAGCTCGGCTCTTCGCGGGTCCACAGATTATAGCAGACGCCGCTGTCGAACCAGCCGAGATATTTCAGCCCCATCTTTTCCTGATGGATCTGATCGATGAGATCGGTACCGCCGTTCTGGCGTGTCTCCACGGCCGTCAGGTTGGATGCGACCATGGCGTCCTTCTCAGGCAGAGCGCCGCCGTAGAACGATCCCGGCGTATAGACCATGTCGACGACACCGTCGCGGACGGCATCGGGCTGCTGGAACATGCCGATGGCTTCCGGGCCGCCGCGCACATCGATCCGCACGACGCCCTTTCCGGCTTCGTTGACCTTGTCGACAAAGGACAGGAAGCTCTTTGTGTAGATCAGGGTTTCGGGGAAGGCGTGGACCGCCGAGATCCTGTCTTCCGCCTGTGCCATCGCGGCAAACAGCGTGGTTCCGGCGACCAGGCCGCCAATCAATATCTTATTCATTCCATTCCTCCGTTGTTCCATTGGTTTATTGGCAATGTCCGGATGTTTGCGTTGCCTCCGTCATCGCCGCTCAATCCGCCGCTGCGGGCTGCGCCCACGGTGCGGATTGCATTCGTGTTTCCCGGAAATCGCGGATATGCGCCGCCTGTTGCCGGGTCAGATCGATATCGTCCCAGCCTTTGATGAGTTTTGTGCGCCAGCCATCGTCCAGGACGAACGGCACAAACGCTTTCCCGATGCCGATCTCCAGCGTCTCCAGATCGATCCGCGCATCGGCCGGTTCGCTGGCAAGCAGTTCAGCAAGCAAAGCCGCGTCCTCTGCCCGGATCCGCGCCGGCAACAGGCCGTTATTGACCGCGTTGCCGGCAAAGATATCGCCGAAGCTCGGCGCGACGACGGCGCGGATCCCCGCATCGACCAGCGCGTAAACGGCCGCTTCGCGCGAGGAACCGCTGCCGAAATTGTGCCCGGCGACGATAACGCTGGCATCGGCGACGCGGTTGAGGGGAAAATCCGGGTGCAACTCGCCTTCATGGTCGCGCCGAAGGTCGTGCAGCAGATAGTCGCCGTAACCCTCGCTGCGCGGCACCGACATGAAGCGCGCCGGGATGAGCTGATCGGTGTCCACATGGTCGATCGGCAAAAGCACGGCCCGGCCCTCATGTGTGCTCCAGCCGGCCATCACGCGGCCCTCCCCATCAACAGGGGGCGCACATCGGCGATGGCACCGGTGACGGCCGCCGCCGCCACCATCGCCGGCGACATCAGATGGGTGCGCGCGCCGCGGCCCTGGCGGCCGCGAAAATTGCGATTGGTCGACGATGCGCAGCGCTTGCCGGCGGCCACATGGTCGCCGTTCATGGCAACGCACATGGAACAGCCCGCCGCGGCCCATTCCAGGCCGGCTTCTGAAAAGATCCGGTCGAGACCTTCCCGCTCCGCCTGCGCCTTGACCATGGCGGAACCGGGCGAAACCAGCCCCGGCACCTTTGCCTTCCGGCCGGCAAGAACCGCTCCCGCGGCGCGCAGGTCCTCGATCCGTCCGTTCGTGCACGATCCGATGAACACCTGGTCGATCGGCGTTCCGGCGATCGGCCGTCCGGCGGAAAGGCCCATATAGTCGAGCGCGCTCTTCGCGGCGTCGGCCTTCCCGGCCGCGAGTTTTGCCGGGTCCGGTATCACCGCGTCGATCGGCACCGCCTGTTCGGGACTGGTGCCCCAGGTGACGGTCGGGGCGATGTCCCCGGCCTTGATGGCGACCTCGCGGGCAAATTCCGCGCCGTCGTCCGAGGCAAGATCGTTCCACGCCTCGACGGCTTTGGCCCACGCATCGCCCTTCGGGGCGAAAGGGCGGTCCTTGATATAGGACAGTGTCGTCTCGTCCGGTGCGATCATGCCGAACCGCGCGCCGCCCTCGATCGACAGGTTGCAAAGGGTCATCCGCCCTTCCATGCTCAGATCCGCAATCGTGCTGCCGGCATATTCCACCGCATGGCCCTGCGCCCCGCCGGTGCCGAGGCTCGCAATCCAGTTGAGCGCGATGTCCTTGGCGGTAACGCCCGGTCCGAGGCTACCGTCGATCGTGATTCGCATCGCCGCCGGTTTTTTCTGCCACACGGTCTGGGTCGCCAGGACATGGGCCACCTCGGTGGCGCCGATGCCGAAGGCGAGGGCGCCGAAGGCGCCATGGGTCGATGTGTGGCTGTCGCCGCAATTGATCAACAGGCCGGGAAGCGTCAGTCCCTGTTCGGGGCCGATCACATGGACGATGCCCTGACGCGGATCGTCGAGGTCTAAGAGCGTCAGGCCGTGCGTGGCGGCATTGTCGCGCAAGGTCTCGATCATATGGGCGATCTGCGGGGCCAGCCGGCCGTCCCGGTCGCGGGTCGGCGCATAGTGATCGACGACGCAGAACGTCAGGGCGGGCTCGGCCACCCTTTCACCGCGTCCGGCGAGTTTGGCAAAGGCGTGATGGGAGCCTTCATGCACCAGATGACGGTCGACCCAGAGCAGCGACGTGCCGTCGGCCCGGCGCAGTATCTCGTTCCCGGACCAGATCTTGTCGAGAAGGGTCGCGGGCGCGTTCATGTGCCGCCGCCGTCATTTTGGCCGATGGCCGGCTCCCAATGGCGCGCGCCGCCGCTGCCCACCCGCGTCAACGACATGTCGAGCCGGAACATGTCGGGGCGGTAGAGGGCAGAGAGATATTCCACGCCGTTGCCGTCCATATCGCACACGACACGCTTGAGCGACAGCAGCGCCGAACCCACCGCGACGCCGAGCGCCTCGGCGACATCGGGACCGGCAAGGGTGGCCGACACGGACTGCTGCGCGTCCTTGATCTGGACGCCGCTGCGCTCAAGCAGCTTGAAAAGCGGCGTGGTCGCCAGATCGTCCTCGGAATAGTTCTGGGCAATCGATGCCGGAACATAGGTGGTCAGATGCGAGAACGGGACCTCGTCCGCGATACGGATGCGCGTTGCGATCTGAACCTTGTCGCTCCTGCCGATATCCATTGCCTTTGCGACGATTTCCGGCGCGGGACCGTAGGAAAAAGACAGGAGCCGCGCGGTCGTGCTCTGCCCCATCTCGGCGAGCTGCGGCATCAGCGTCGTAAAATCCATCGCCACCGGCTTTTCGTGCGCATCGGCCTTGCTGACGGTCGAGCCGCTGCCGGCGCGGCGCACGATCAGGCCGGTATCGGCCAGCACGTCGAGCGCGCGGCGCACGGTGACGCGCGACACGCCGAAACTTTCGGCAAGGCGCTGCTCTCCGGGAAGGTTCTCGCCGACGCCAAGCCGGCCGTCGGCAATCTGATCGCGCAGGGACAGGTAAACGCGGCGCGCCTTGGCGCCTTCAGGAAGCATTGTGGTTCCGCGTCTGTCCATGGGCCTGAATTCCTCAAATTCTCCGCTATATGGTAGATCGGCTTTTCAGAAAATCAAGCTAATGTATTTTATGAATCAAAATTTTGGTATTAACAAATGCATATGAAATGTATTATCTATAATACAGATTGAGTGCGGGAGGATGCGTTGCCGATTGTCGAGTTGCATGTTCTGGAGGGATACGGGCCGGATGAAAAACGCCGGCTGGGAGAGGCGCTGACGGACGCGGTGCGCCTCGTGGTGCCGGCCGTGCCCGAGGCGGTCACCGTCGTGATCCATGAGATGCAAGCCGACAATTACATGCGCGGACGAAGCCGCCGGAGCCCGGCACCGGCACTCCCCGACCCGTGCGAACTGATCCTTACCTATCTTGAAGCAATGGAGCGCCGGGAAATCGATGATGCGAAGGCGCTCCTGGATGAAAGCTTCACCATGGTTTTTCCCGGAACCGGCCCGATGACGCGGCTGGAGGAGTTGCTGGAATGGGCAGCACCGCGCTATCGCTTTGTCAGGAAGGACTATGAAGGTTTCGATGCCGTGCAGACCGAAGGCGCCGCGACCGTCGTCTATTGCCGCGGAACGCTCTCGGGCGAATGGACCGACGGCACGGCATTTGCCGGCATCCGCTTTCTGGACAGGTTCGAGATTGTCGCCGGCAGGATCACCCGGCAGGATGTCTGGAACGACATTGCCGAAACGAAGGCGCAAGGATGACCGACATCGATCCCATCACACTTTCGGTCCTCGCCGGCCGCATGGAGCAGATCGCCGATGAGATGGACGCGACGCTGTTTCGCGCCGCCTTCAATCCCATCATCGCCGAGGCCCATGATGCGAGCCACGGACTGTACCACGCGCAAAGCGGCGACACGCTGGTGCAGGGCAAGTCCGGCCTGCCGATCTTCGTCGGCGTCATGTCCTTCGCCGTCAAGGCCGTGATCGAGAAGGCGGCCGCCGACGGCGACCTCTCGGACGGCGATATCTATATCTTCAACGATGCGCATATCGGCGGCACCCATCTGAGCGATATGCGGCTGGTGCGTCCCTATTTCCGCGACGGCGAGCTGTTCTGCTATCTCGCCTCCGTCGGCCACTGGCACGATGTCGGCGGGGCGGTGCCCGGCAATTACAATCCCGCCGCCACCGAGGTGTTCCAGGAAGCGTTTGTCCTGCCGCCGGTCAAGCTGGCGCGCGGTGGAGAGGTCAATCAGGACATCATCGACATTCTGCTGCGCAACACGCGCCTGCCGCAATCGGCCATGGGAGACCTCAATGGCCAGATGGGCGCGCTTGATCTCGGCATAAGGCGCATGGATGAACTGCTGGACGAATATGGCGCGGAGACCGTGCGCGCCGCGCTCGATGCGCTGGGTCACCGGGCCGAGGCGCTGATGCGCTCCGAGCTTGAGGCGCTGCCGAACGGCCGCTGGGAGGCCGAGGATTTTCTCGACAATGACGGGATCACCGACGAGCCGCTGGCCATCCGTGTCGCTCTGGAAATTAAGGGCGACCGGATGATTCTCGATTTTGAAGGTTCGGCCCCGCAATGCGCCGGCCCGGTCAACATCGCCTTGCCCACGACCGTTGCAACGGCCTATGTGGCGATCAAGCACATCTTTCCGGCGCTTCCCGCAAATGCCGGCGTCATGCGCCCCATCGAGGTCAAGGTGCCGGAGGATTCGCTCCTTGCCGCCCAATTCCCGGCGCCGACCGGCGGTTACACCGAAACCATCCTGCGCATGATCGATGTCGTCTTCTCCGCCTTTGCAAAGGCCGCGCCGGACCGGGTGGTCGCCAATGCCTATGGAACGATCAATGCGCTGTCGATCGCCGGCAAGCGCAGCAACGGCCAGCCCTGGGTCATGTTCAGCTTCTATGGCGGTGGGCATGGCGGCTCGCCCGAAACCGACGGCCTCAATCACGGCAATGCGCCGATTTCCACGGCGACGATCCCGCCGATGGAGATCCTGGAGGCGGCTTACCCTGTCATGTTCCGCAAATGGGCGTTGCGCGCCGACAGCGCCGGCGCCGGCGCCAATCGCGGCGGCATGGGCGCGGTCTACGAAATCGAGGTGCTTGAGGAAAACGGCGCCGAGGCCTTTCTTTTCGGCGAGCGCGGGCGTTTTGCCCCGAAGGGCATCGCCGAGGGTCAGGACGCGGCGTTGAATGTCTTTTCCTATGAACAGGACGACGGCTGGCGGCAACCGCCGCTCGCCTCCAAGATACGCGGCATTCGCCTCAGGCAGGGTCAGGCGGTGCGCCTGGAAACGCCGGGCGGTGGCGGTTATGGACATGCCAAGGACCGGCAGGCCGCCGATGTCGCGCTTGATGTCGCGCGGGGTCTCGTCAGCCCCGATCAGGCGGACCGGCTTTACGGCGACGCGTGGCGGGAGGTCCCGGTATGAGCGGGCGCATGATCGGCGTCGATGTCGGCGGCACATTCACCGACGTCTTTGTCCTCAACGAGGCGGCAGGCACCGCCAGCGTCGCCAAGGTCCCGACCACACGACCGGACCAGTCCGGCGGGTTTCTCGACGGGATCGGGCAGGAGGTTGAGGACCTTTCCGAGATTTCCGTCGTGGTTCACGGCACGACGGCCGGCACCAACGCGCTGCTCGAGCGCAAGGGCGCAAAGACCGGCGTGATCTGCACCGAGGGCCTGCGTGACGTCCTTGAGATGCGTCGCCGCGACCGACCGCGCACCTGGGGGCTGAGGGGCGATTTTGAACCCGTCGTCGACCGGCGCGACCGGCTGGAAGTGCCCGAGCGCACGCTTGCCGACGGAACGATCCGAACGCCGGTCGATATCGATGCGGTCCGGGTTGCCGCCGCGAGGCTTCTGGAACAGGGATGCGCGGCCGTTTCCGTTCTCTTTGCCAATGCCTATGCAAATCCGCAAAACGAAGCCGAAGCGGTGGCGGCCGTGCGCGAAATCTGGCCCAATCCGCATGTCTCCGCATCGTCGGAAATCCTGCCTGAAATCCGCGAGTTCGAGCGCTTCTCCACCACCGCGCTCAATGCCTATCTTCAGCCCGAGGTGTCGGGTTATCTCGGTCGGCTCGAGGCGGCTTTGAAATCCGGCGGGTTCGACGGCGAATTCATGATCGTGCAGTCGAACGGCGGTGTCATGGCGGTGGAGACGGCCTGCCGCCTTCCGGTCCGCACGGCGCTGTCGGGGCCCGCTGCGGGTGTCATTGCGGCCGGATACATCGCCTCGTCGGCGGGTTTCGACAATGTCATCACCGGCGATATGGGCGGAACCAGTTTCGACGTCTCGCTGATTGCCGGGGGCCAGTCCATGCTCTCGCCGCAGACCTCGATCGATTTCGGCATGGTGGTGCGCGCGCCGATGATCGAGATCACGACGATCGGCGCCGGCGGCGGCTCCATCGCCTGGGTCGACAAGGGCGGCCTTCTGAACATCGGGCCGGAAAGCGCCGGCTCCGACCCGGGGCCGGTGGCCTATGGCCTGGGCAATGATCGTCCCACCGTCACCGATGCCAATGTCGTCCTCGGCCGTATCGATCCGGACAATCCGATCGGCGGCAAGCTGGAGCGGCTGGATGTGGAAGCGGCGGCGCGCGCCATCGATACGCATGTCGGCAAACCGTTGAACCTCGACACGCTGGATGCCGCCGAGGCAATCCTGCGCGTCGCCAACTCCCGCATGGCTGGGGCGATCCGCCTCGTCAGCATCGAGCGGGGCTTCGATCCCAAACGCTTCGCATTCATGCCTTTCGGCGGCGGCGGCGCGCTTCATGCCAGCGCCATGCTCAGCGAGGTCGGCATCGCGCGCGCCATCGTGCCGCGCTATCCCGGTGTCACCTCGGCCATGGGCTGCGTGATTGCCGATATGCGGCAGGATTTCGTTCAGACGATCAACACGCTCGTCGCCAATCTGGACGAGGCGGCTTTGGGTGCGTTCATGCAATCCCACACGGATCAGGGCATGGCGTCGCTTGATGCGGCGCGCACGAATTTCGAAGCCCGCAAGGTCGGTTTCGAACTCGACATGGCCTATGTCGGCCAGACCCACACCGTTTCCGTTCCCATCGCGGTGAAAACCGACGGACATGTTGTGACCGCGCCGACCAGAAAAGAGATTGAAGCCGCATTCGACCGGGCCTATGAGGCGACGTTCGGACGGCTTCTGAAAAACGGCGTTCGCCGCATCCTCAACCTGCGCAGCGCGGTAACCGGCATAAGGCCGAAATTCGACCTTGAAACACTGGCGCCCGGCAATGCCGGCCCGGTTGAACCGAAAACCACCCGCCGCGTGCACTTTGGCGACAGCTGGCACGACACAGCGATTTACGGCCGGCTTGCCCTGCCGGTCGGTACGGTGATCGACGGACCGGCGATCCTCGAACAGCCCGATACGACCGTCCTGATCGAGCCCGGGCTTCGCGGGCGCGTCGACCGCTTCGGCAATACGATAATCGAGACTTTGGAGGCCTCCGCATGAGTGACCTGAACAGCTGGAGGCCGGAGCGCACCGCGCTTCTGACGATCGATCTTCAGAACGATTTTCTCCATCCTGAGGGCGCCTATGGCCGCGCGAACCAGACGGCCGACAGCATTCTGGCGCTGCCCGAGCGCATCACGCCGATTGCAAAGGTGCTTCGCGCCAAAGGCGGCACCTATATTTCAGCGCAGTTCACCCTGGTGCCCGACGCCAGCGGCGAACCGCTGATCGCGCCGCATCTCAAGGAACTTCGTCCGTTTCTGGGAAAGGGCGATTTTGCGCCCGGCGGTTTTGGTCACACGCTGGTCGATGAACTCCAGCCGGCCGATTTTGTGATCGAAAAGATTGCCTATTCCGCTTTCTACCAGACGCGGCTGGAATACATCATGCGCGCAAAGGGCCTTGAAACCCTGATCGTCGGCGGCATCGTCACCAATGGCGGCGTCGCCTCGACCTTGCGGGACGCGCATCTGCGCAACATTGACACCGTGATGCTGACGGATGGCTGCGCCGCTTTCTCTGACGCGGTCCACGACGCAACCGTCACGTCGCTCGCAACGGTCACCGGGCAGATGTCCTGTGGCGACGTGCTTGAATGGCTGGAGGGCGGCAAATGAGCATCAAGGCCCGCATCGCGGCAAGGGAAATTCTCGTGGCGCCCGGCGTCTATGACGGGCTGACCGCATCGCTGGCCGAGGCGGCCGGCTTTGAGGCGCTCTATCTGAGCGGCGCCGCCGTCGCCTATACGCGGCTCGGGCGTCCGGATATCGGTCTGACCTCGGTCACCGAGATGGCCGAGACGATGACGCTGATCTCGGACCGCACGGATCTGCCGGTCATCATCGACGCGGACACCGGATTCGGCAATGCGCTCAACGCCCAGCGCACCATGCGCCTCTACGAGCGGGCAGGGGCATCCGCCCTGCAGATCGAGGACCAGACCTATCCGAAACGCTGCGGGCATCTGGCCGACAAATCCCTGATCCCCGCCGCCGAGATGGCCGGCAAGGTTCGGGCGATGGCCGATGCGCGGCACTCCGACGAGACGCTCATTATCGCCCGCACCGACGCCGTTGCCGTCGAGGGCCTTCAGGCCGCGATCGATCGGGCCGAAACCTATCTCGAAGCCGGTGCCGACGTGCTCTTCATCGAGGCGCCGCAATCGCGCGATCAGATGAACGAGATCACGACGCACTTCGTCGGGCGCGTGCCGCTTCTGGCGAATATGGTCGAGGGCGGTGCAACGCCGATCAGCAGTGCAAAGGATCTGCAGGATCAGGGCTTTTCCATCGTGATTTTCCCGGGCGGCATCGTCCGCGCCGTCGCACATACCGCGCAGGCCTATTACCGCAGCCTTGGCGAGCATGGCAGCAACCGCCCCTTTGCCGATCGCATGTTCGATTTTCCGGGGCTGAACGAAGTCATCGGAACCGAGGACATGCTCGCCAGGGGCAAGGCCTACGATGCCGAGTAACCGGACGGCGCCGCCGCCCGAAGGTTTTGACCTGGAGTGCGAGACGCTGATCATCGGGGCGGGCGCCTGCGGGCTCGTGGCGGCGTTGTCCTCAAAGGAAGCCGGACATGACGTGCTGGTTGTCGAAGCCGATGCGGTGCCGAGCGGCTCGACCGCGCTCTCCGCCGGTCTTATCCCGGCTGCCGGGACCAGGGCACAGATTGCGGCCGGCATTGACGACAGTCCGGCGCTGTTCGGACAGGATATTCAGGCCAAGGCCGACGGCGAGAACGAAGAAGCGCTGGTCGACGCGCTGACGCAAAACGCGCCGAAGGTTGTCGACTGGCTCGCCGAAATCCACGGCCTGCCGTTTTCCGTGGTCGCGAATTTCGATTATCCCGGCCACAGCCGCCGCCGCATGCACGGTCTGCCGACCCGCTCGGGCGCGGAACTTATCGATGCGCTGAGAGCGGCCTGCGAAACAGCCGGTATCGATATCGTCTGCGAACGGCGCGCCGAGGTGCTGTTCCATGATGGCAGAACCGTTTCCGGTGTTCTGGTCGTCAGGCCGGACGGCATCGGCGAAACGATCGGCTGCGGCCGGCTCATCCTTGCCTGCAACGGCTTCGGCGGCAATCGCGAGCTGGTCGGCGAGCACATGCCCGATATCCAGGGCGGGTTGTGGTTCGGTCATGACGGCAACCGCGGCGAGGCCGTGTTGTGGGACCGGGAGCTGGGTGCCGATTTGCGGCATCTGGGCGCCTATCAGGGCCACGGCAATGTGGCGCATCCCCATGGCGTCTTGATCACCTGGGCGGTGATCACCGAGGGCGGTGTGCAGGTCAACAAGGACGGGCAGCGTTTCTGGAACGAGGCGCAGGGCTATTCCGAGGCGGCAAGGGCCGTGCTTGCTCAGCCGGGCGGTGAAGCCTTCGCGATCTTCGATGCGCGGATTGCCGATATCGCCCGCCAGTTTGAGGACTTCAAGCGGGCCGAGGCGGCCGGGGCCGTAAAGACCGGTGATACGCTTGAAGCTCTTGCCGCCGGCCTCGGATTGCCGGCTGAAAACCTGGCCCGCACGATTGCGGATATCCCCGCTGAAGGCAACGATGCGTTCGGCCGCAGCTTCGCCGACCGCGCTCTTGAAGCGCCCTATTGCGGGGTCCGCGTCACCGGTGCCCTGTTTCACACCCAGGGCGGTCTGAGGACCGACGGGGAAGGCCGCGTGCTGGACACGGACGGCATTGCGTTTCCCAACCTCCTTGCCGCCGGCGGCGCGGCCTGCGGGGTCTCCGGCAAAGGCGACAGCGGCTATCTCTCCGGCAACGGGCTGCTCAGCGCCGTGGTTCTTGGCTGGCTGGCCGGCAGGGCGCGGTAGCCGCCGCTACCGCAACGGGCGGGAAAAGATCAGCTTCAGCGCGGCCGGACCCGCACCACGGCCCGCATCGGCAGGCAGAAGCGTTTAGGCTCCGCTCAACCGCCGCTCCCCGTTTCGACAAAGCCCTTGCCGCTTTTCTTTTCAAACGCCTCGCGCCAGCTTGCCGAGAGCGCGGGAAGCGTGGTCAGCGCCTTTGCTTCTTCAGCCGCAAGCTCCGGATCGAAGCGCGCTGTTATAAGCCGTTTCAGTGTCCATTCAGGATGCTGGCGCTCCACCAGCATCATGTCGTCCCCGGCTTCGACCGTGCCGGTCTCGATAACACGGTAATACCAGCCTGTCCGTCCGGTTTTTTGAAACCGCGGCGCCATCGAAGGTATGCCTGTGTGCTCGTTGAGCTTCCAGCAGGGCTGGCGGCCCTGGCAGATCTGGACCCTGGCAGTGCCCATCGACAGCACATCGCCCAGGCACAGATTTTCTTCATTCAGGCCGGTGGTCGAGACGTTCTCGCCGAAACAGCCGGGCACGAACGGGAAGTCCTCATCGGGATAGGTATCGCGCCAGAAGCCCATATGTTCCGAAGCATAATGGTGAACGGCCTTTTCCGGGCCGCCATGAACGGCAGGGTCGGCTTGCCGGTCGCCGCTGAACCCGGTTGCGCCAAGGTCCAGCGGCCCCTCGACGGGGTCTTTTCCTATGGCCGAAGGCGGCCGGCCGGGCCATCGGTCTTTGGGTGTTCCGATAAAAAGGGACAGGATTTTGCCCGATGGCTCGGAAGAACTGGACACTTTATGCGGCCTCGCTTCATTCTTGATTGATCTTTGTGTGGACGCCGACATTGAGATCACGCCGCTGTCCTGCCTTCAAGGAAAAAAACGGACCGCCCATATGGGCGGCGCGCTGCGAAAGCATCAGCCCTTCATAAGGCAGGCCAGTCCTGCATCGCCGGCGCGCGCAGCAAAAGGCGCTCGCTCTCAAGTGTCGGTATCATTGGCTTCTTCCTTCAGGTGCGGACGGGTCGATGGGCGTCACTCTCCCCCTTTTACGCCCTGCGCTATCGTAGTTCTACGGGAAGACAGCCCGGCCGGCCTTTGCTACTTGTGTTAAAAATCCGGGAGGTGTTGGAAAAATGACTGAAGTGGAATGGGCGCGCCTCAAGGCGCATGAATTGCGGGCAATGGCCGAACGGAAGCCTGTCGTCATCCTGCCGGTCGCATCGATCGAGCAGCACGGCCCGCACCTGCCGGTCATGACCGATACGCGCATCGGTCACGAGGTGGCGGTCCGCGCCGCGCGCAAGGCCTATGCGAAACGTCCGACACTGGTAACGCCGGTTGTCTGGCATGGCCTTTCCGAACATCACATGCCGTTCGGCGGAACGCTGACCCTCAGTCACGAGACCTTTCGCCTTGTCCTGCGCGATCTCGTCATATCCTTGAGCCGCCACGGCTTCCGGGACATTCTGATCTCCAACTCCCACGGCGGCAACATCATGGCGATGCAGCAATTCTGCGATGAATATGCACCGCAGCTCGACGTCACCCTTGTCGCGACCACCTACGCCTATGAGGCTGCGGAGGCGATTGCCGAACTGCTTGAAGATCAGCCCAATCTGCAGCACGCCTGTGAGGGCGAAACATCGGCCATGATGGCGCTGGAGCCCGACCTCGTCGACACCGCGGACCTGTCCGGCATCGGCACGAAGGTCGATCTGAAATTCCTCGCGGCCGGAAAGCACTCCTACCGTTGGCGGCCGTTTGCCCACCAGACCGGCGACGGCGTTGCCGGACTCCCTGCCAGGGCGACCGCCGCCAAGGGCGAAGCGTTGCTGGAGGCGTCCGCCGATGCTCTCGCGGCGATGATCGCAGACCCCGACACCTGGGCACCGCCCGCCGACAATCGCGGCGAGGGGACAGCCGGTGTCGCCTTTCGCGACCGCTGACGCGTGGTATCAAAGCGGCTGCGGGTAATAGCGGTGGCCGGGGCGCTGATCCCGGCATCTGACATCAATGACACCTATGTCGTAGCGGATGTGACTGGACATGTGACGAGCATCGATTTGCGCTGTCTTTCTGCGTCCTGGATCCGGTTCCCTTTACCGATACTTGGCGGCGGTGATGAATTCGCCGAAGGTTTCACACCAGATGAGAACGGTTGTATATTGAGTAATATCAATATCTTCCGGCACATCGATGAGAAAACCCTCAAAGCTCTTAACGTCGCTGATGAGCGCCGATCCGTCCTTGACCGGCAGGAACTCGTCCTCATGTTCCACAAACCGATCGACAAGATAGACCTTGTAATCGGGCCCCGGCGCCAGCCGGCCCTCATGGATGATCTGTTTTGGCGTCAGGCTGATTTTGCCCTCGCCCCAATGGAGAAAATCGCTGCCCCGCAAATCGCGGGTAAACTCGGCCGAGAACTGCGCCGCCTGCGCCCGTTCTTCAAGCACGGCCGCATCGGGTGATGGCGGCGCCGTGATGATCGGCAGAAGATAGATGCCGAGTGCAAAGCCGATGGCCAGCACCGCGCCATGGGAAATTAGCAGCAGAATAAAACGACGCATTCAGATGCCCTCCATCCAGTCGGCGGCGACCCCGGCGACGTTCTCCCAGCCCGGCTCCATGAACAGGAAATGCGCATGGTTCTCGGCCAGATGATAGGTGCCGTTGGCGCCATAGGCTTCGGCGATGCGTTTGCCGACCGCCGGACGCACGGCGCGGTCTTCGGCGCCGCACAGGACGAGCACGGGGCAGGTGACCTTGTCGAAGTCGACCGCCACCGCGCGGTGGTCATCGAACATCCAGAAGAACATCTCGAACATCACCCGGCCGGATTCGGGTCCGAGCCTGTCGAATGTTTCGCGCTGGGTTTTTTCGTCCAGCTTGTTCCAGGCAAAGGGCGCCATGAGGTCGAACTCGACGCGGACCGGTGTTTTCCAGAACGGGCCCTGTTCCATGAAGGCGCGGGCGATGGCCCGCTCGTCGTCGGTTTCCGGCAGCATGCCCCAGCTTGCATTGGGATTGATCAGCACCAGCCCGCGC
>NZ_CFHWAF010000122.1:0-11033 GCF_984452065.1 Hoeflea sp.
GATAACCCCACGGCCAATAAGGGTCACGTGCTGACCGATTGGCGTCCCGAAGATCCGCAGTTCTGGGAAAGCCAGGGCCGTGCGATCGCCACCCGCAACCTGTGGATTTCCATACCCAACCTGCTCATGGCCTTTTCGGTCTGGATGGTCTGGTCCGTCGTCGTCGCAAAGATGCCTGCCATCGGATTTGACTTCTCGGTCGGCGAGCGCTTCTGGCTTGCGGCGCTGCCCGGGCTTTCCGGCGCAACCTTGAGAATTTTCTACACATTCATGATCCCGATTTTCGGCGGCCGGAAGTGGACGGCGATCTCAACCGCCTCGCTGCTTTTGCCGGCGCTTGGAATCGGGTTCGCCATTCAGGACCCCAATACGTCCTACTTCACCTTCCTGATCCTGGCGCTGATGTGCGGCTTCGGCGGCGGCAACTTCGCGTCCTCCATGGCGAACATTGCCTACTTCTATCCGAAGAAGACCAAGGGCAATGCCCTGGCGCTCAATGCCGGTCTCGGCAATGCCGGCGTGTCGGTCATGCAGTTCGTCGTGCCGCTGGTCATCACGGCGGGTGTCTTCGGCGCGCTCGGCGGTGAGCCGCAGCAGCTTTCCGACGGTGGCCAGCTGTGGCTGCAGAACGCGGGCTTCATCTGGGTGCCGTTCCTCGCTGTCGGCGCGATTGCCGCATGGTTCGGCATGAACGACATTGCCGATGCGAAGGCTTCGCTCGGCGAGCAGATGTCGATCCTCAAGCGCTACCACAACTGGGTGATGTGCGTCCTCTATATCGGCACGTTCGGCTCCTTCATCGGCTATGCCGCGGGCTTCCCGCTGCTCATGCGGACCCAGTATCCTGAAGTCGATGCCTTGAGCTACGCCTTTCTCGGGCCGCTCGTCGGCGCGCTTTCCCGGGCCGCGACCGGTTGGGTATCGGACAAATATGGCGGCGGCCGGGTGACCTTCTGGGTCTTCCTCGGCATGATCATCGCGGTCTTCGGCGTGCTGCAGTTCCTGCCGTCCGAAGCGGGCCCGAACGGCAATTTCTGGGGCTTCTTCGCCTGTTTCATGGCGCTGTTCTTCCTGACCGGTGTCGGCAATGCGTCGACATTCCAGATGATCCCCTCGATCATGAAGCAGGAAATCCCGCGCCTTGAGCCGCAACTGGACGAGACCCAGACACAACGGTCCGTCGAGCGTGAAAGCGCGGCGATCATCGCCTTCACATCGGCCATTGCCGCTTACGGAGCCTTCTTCATTCCGAAGCTCTACGGAACGTCGATCGAAATGACCGGCGCACCCAATGCGGCGCTCTGGTCGTTCCTCAGCTTCTACGTGCTGTGCCTCGTGGTGACCTGGTTCTACTACAGCCGCCGCGGCGCGTCCGTGCCCTGCTGAGGTCAAGCAGGAAAGGCTGAGCGGCATCAATGACCGTTCAGCCTTTTTCGGCCCAGCCGGGCCGGCGGATTGCAGAGACATTCCGGAACCGTGGATCAGACCGGCGGACAGCCCTGAGGGGTGCCGCCGGTCGAGCCATTTGCAGGCCATGGGATCAGCCTATGGGGGATCGAGCACGGCCTCGTACAGGACCAATGCCAGTGACGGCATGTGTGGCGTTGCGTAGTTTCACCGGGTTGATTCTGGTCTTTAGATGTCCGAAATACTTTGCCTGCGGTGACCTGCGCTCCCGCGCTTGGCGATATGCAACCAGATGGAAGTTCCATGACCTTTCGGCCGTTCGATCTCGATACCGCGCACTGTTTCATTGACGGTGAGTGGGTGCCGTCCGCCGTGGGCGAGACCCTCGAGTTGACGAATCCTTCAGACGGATCAAACCTTTGTGCCGTCGCGCGCGGCGGGAGTGAGGACATTGACCGGGCCGTTGCTTCGGCATCGACTGCCCTTGACGGCGAATGGTGCGGGAGCACGGCGGCGGAGCGCGGCCGGCTGCTTTATCGCATCGGTCAGCTGGTGCTCGAGAATGTCGAGGAACTCGCCAGGCTGGAAGCCATGGATGTCGGCAAGCCGCTCAGACAGGCCCGCGCCGATGTTGTGGCGCTGGCGCGCTATATGGAATTTTATGCCGGGGCCGCTGACAAACTCCACGGCACGACCATTCCCTATCTCGACGGCTACACCGTTTACACGCTGCGCGAGCCGCACGGGGTGACGGGTCATATCATTCCGTGGAACTACCCGATGCAGATCATCGGCCGTTCCGTCGGCGCTGCCCTTGCCGCCGGCAATGCGGCGGTCCTCAAACCGGCGGAGGAAGCGTGCCTCACCGCCTTGTCCTTCGCCGAGCTCGCGCGGCGCGCGGGATTGCCGAAGGGCGCATTGAATGTCGTGCCCGGGATCGGCGCGGAGGCCGGCGCGGCCCTGACCGCCCATCCCGGTGTCAACCACATTTCGTTTACCGGTTCGGTCGGTGTCGGCAAGCTGATCCAGTCTTCGGCAGCGCAAAATGTGGTGCCGGTTACGCTGGAACTCGGCGGAAAGTCGCCGCAGCTTGTTTTCGAGGATGCCGATATCGACGAGGCGCTGCCCTTCCTTGTCAATGCCGGCCTGCAAAATGCCGGGCAGACCTGTTCGGCCTCGTCCCGCATCCTCGTTCACAAGAGCCGTTACGACGAAGTCGTTTCGCGCATGGCGGATCGATACCGCGCGCTGAAAGTCGGTCCGGCGCTGGCCGATCTCGATGTCGGGCCGGTTATTTCCACGCGCCAGAAGCAGATCGTGGACGGGTTCCTGGCCAGGGGCGAGGGGCTGGACGTGGCGGCCGAAGGCACGGTTCAGGCGGATGCTCCGAAGGGCGGGGCCTATGTGACGCCAACCTTGTTTGCCGGGGTCTCACCGGATCATGTATTGGCCCAGGACGAGATTTTCGGACCGGTTCAGGTCGTCATTCCGTTCGGGGACGAGGAGGAGGCGGTGACGATCGCCAACGGGACCGATTTCGGTCTCGTCGCCTCGGTCTGGAGCCGTGACGGCGGGCGCCAGATGAGGCTTGCGCGCAAGCTGCGCGCCGGACAGGTTTTCCTCAACAATTACGGTGCCGGCGGCGGTGTCGAACTGCCCTTTGGCGGCACCGGCCTTTCGGGACATGGGCGCGAAAAGGGCTTTGAGGCGCTCTACGGCTTCTCGGTCCTCAAGACCGTCGCGGCGCGGCACGGATAGAGCGTGTTTCGCAGCGAAGTCCTGTGCTCTGCGCCCCTTACCCCATGATTTTTAAGGGAGTGTTTGACGTGGTTCGTCTCAAACCGGTAAGTCATGTCCGCGACACTGCATGCCGGCCCGGCCGGCGACAGGAAACAGCCAAGGAGTAATCATCTGTCATGACAAAATCACAAACGTGGCCCAATCCGGTCATCGAGGATAGGGAAGGGCCGCGGATATGACGGCTTTTGCTTTGCCGGCAAACGGAATTTATCTCGGGCGCGTCTGGAATCCATCCGCCGAAGGGCCGTCCGTTGTGACGGTCCGGGACGACAGGGTCCTGGATATCACCAGCAAGGATGCTCCGCTGGTCCGTGACATCTGCGAGATGGACGATCCGGCCGAATATGTGCGCGGTGCTGCGGGTGTCGATCTCGGATCGGTTTCCGCGATCGAAGCCAATCGTCCGGGCGACATGACGATGATTCATTTCCTGGCGCCATGCGATCTGCAGAGTGTGAAGGCCTGCGGTGTGACCTTTGCCAGTTCCATGGTCGAGCGGGTCATCGAGGAGCGCGCGGCAGGCGATCCGCAACTGGCCGAGGAGATCCGCAGCCGGGTCGCCGCGGCGATCGGCGACAGCCTGCGCGACATCAAGGCCGGATCGCCGGAGGCGGCAAAGGTCAAGGCGGCGCTCATCGAAGAAGGGTTGTGGAGCCAGTATCTGGAAGTCGGGATCGGCCCGGACGCCGAGGTGTTTTCCAAGGCTCAGGTGCTGTCATCGGTCGGCCCGGCAGCAGAGGTCGGGCTGCACCCGATTTCGCGATGGAACAATCCCGAACCCGAAGTGGTTCTGATGGTGTCTTCCGCCGGCCGTATCGTTGGCGCGACGCTTGGAAACGACGTCAATCTGCGCGATGTCGAAGGACGTTCCGCGTTGCTGCTGAGCAAGGCCAAGGACAACAATGCCTCCTGCGCCATCGGCCCCTTGGTTCGGCTGTTTGATGAGACGTTTTCGCTTGATGACGTCCGTACCGCCGAGATAGACCTGACGGTGAAAGGCGAGGACGGGTTTGAACTGAACGGCCATTCCTCGATGAAGGAAATCAGCCGTGACCCGGAAGACCTCGTCGCGCAGACATTGGGGCGGCATCATCAATATCCGGACGGCATCGTCCTGTTCCTGGGAACGCTGTTCGCGCCGACGCAGGATCGCGATGCGCCCGGCGAAGGCTTTACCCACAAGGCGGGTGATGTGGTGGAAATATCGGCTGCGCAACTGGGCCGGCTGGTCAACACGGTGCGGCTTTCGACCGAATGCGCTGAATGGACCTTCGGCATCAGCCATCTGATGCGCAATCTTGCAAAACGAAACCTTATCTGAGGACCTGATACATGCTGAACGGAACACATCTGGTTGCCGGTGAATGGATTGGCGGCGACAACACGTTTTCGAACGAGCCGGTGAGCGGTGAGGCGGACCGGTTTGCCGTCGGCACCGTCGAACTGGTCAACCGCGCCGTGGAACAGGCCGAAGCCGCGTTCGCCGGTTATTCCTCATTGCCGCGGGCGGAGCGGGCGACATTCCTGAGGACGATTGCCGACGAAATCGATGCCCGGGGTGATGCGATCACCGAAACCGGCATGAAGGAGACGGGTCTGCCGGAGGCGCGGCTGGTCGGCGAACGCGGCCGCACAGCGGGGCAGCTCAGGCTGTTCGCCGACCACATCGAAGCCGGCGCCTATCTCGACCGCCGGTACGATCCGGCGCTTCCCGACCGGGAGCCGCTGCCGCGCCCGGATCTTCGGTTGATGCAGCGTCCGGTCGGCCCGGTGGCGGTGTTCGGCGCGTCGAACTTCCCGCTGGCGTTCTCGACGGCAGGCGGCGATACGGCCGCAGCACTCGCGGCCGGGTGCCCGGTTGTCGTCAAGGGCCATTCGGCGCATCCGGGCGTCAGCGACCTGGTGGCGCAGGCCATCGATGCGGCGCGCAGTGCATGCGGCCTCCATCCCGGTGTCTTCAGCCAGATCCAGGGCGGCAACCGCGCCGTCGGACAGGCGCTTGTCCAGCATCCGCTGATCAAGGCCGTCGGGTTTACCGGTTCGCTGGGCGGCGGCCGGGCTCTGTTCGATCTTTGCGCAAGCCGCCCCGAGCCCATTCCGTTCTTCGGTGAGCTCGGCTCCGTCAATCCGATGTTCATCCTCGACAATGCGCTCGGCGCACGCGGCTCCGATATTGCGGCGGGGTGGGCCGCTTCCCTGACAATGGGGGCAGGCCAGTTCTGCACCAATCCAGGCATTGCGGTGGTCAAGGCCGCGGCCGAAGCCGATGCCTTCATCGAGGCCGCGGGCGCGGCGCTCGAACAGGTCGACAGTCAGGTCATGCTGACCGGCGGCATCGCCTCCGCCTATCACGCGGGGCGCGACCGGGTTGCAGCGTCCGAAGGGGTGCGCACGGTTTTGACGACGACATGCGACCTGCGCAACGCCACGCCCTATCTCTTTGCCACGACGGGTGCGCAATGGCTTGCCGACGAGGAACTCGGCGAAGAAGTCTTCGGCCCGCTCGGCATGGTGGTCGTCGTCGACAATGACGACGAGCGCATGAAGGTGGCGCAATCGCTTCAGGGTCAATTGACCGCGACCATTCACATGGACGATGCCGACAAGCCGGTTGCGCGCGATCTGCTGCCGGTGCTGGAGCGCAAGGCCGGCCGGCTGCTGGTCAACGGCTTCCCGACCGGCGTCGAGGTTTGCGATTCAATGGTGCATGGCGGTCCCTATCCGGCGTCGACCAATTTCGGGGCAACATCGGTCGGCACAATGTCCATCCGCCGTTTTCTGAGGCCGGTCTGCTATCAGAACATCCCCGTGGATATCCTTCCCGAGGATCTGCGCTAGACATAAAGCAACAACTGACCGGCGGCCTCCCGGCCGCCGGTCCTGCCGGCGTTTAGCCGGCGAATATTTTCAGATATCCCATCACCAGAAGAGCAATGAAAATCGTCTCGACCGAGATGATCACAATGGCCGTCGTGCCGACGCCCATGAGGCTCTTGAAAGACGTCTTGATGCCGATCCCCACAATGCCGGCGACAAGAAGCCAGCGCGACAGGCTGACCAGCAGGCCCACCATCGTTTCGGGAAGCACTTGCAGGCTGTTGAGCGTCACGGCTGCGCAGAAGCCGAATATGAAGGGTGGAAACAGCGACAGGACCGGACCGCGCTGCCTGGATGCAAAGACGAGGGTGAAGAGGAGAATGACCGGCACGAGCAGGGACACGCGGAACAGTTTGATGACGGTTGCGACGTCTCCGGCTTCCCCCGATACCGAATAGCCGGCGCCGACGACCTGTGCCACGTCGTGGATGGTCGCGCCCAGGAAGATGCCGGTCGTCTGATCGTCAAAGCCGACAAGCGATGCCACGATCGGGTAGATCACCATCGCGACGGTCGACAGGGTCGTGACCGCCACGACGGTGAAAATCGTGTCGCGTTCACGTGTCTTGTTTCTCGGCAGAATACTGGAAATGGCCAGCGCCGCCGATGCCCCGCAGATCGCGACGGCGCCGCCGGTCAGGACGCCGAACCGGGCGCGCCGTCCCAGAAGATATGACAGGCCGATACCCAGCAGGATCGTGACGGCGACGGCGCCGGCCACCAATCCGATGGTCGAAAAGCCGAGATCGGAAATCTGATCGAAGGTGATGCGGAAGCCGAGCAAGGCAACGCCGGTCTTCAGCAGCGTCTTGGAAGCAAACTCGACACCGGGCCTGGCCGCTTCGTCTTCGGAAAGGAAATGGAAGGCCAGTCCGAGCAGCAAAGCAAACAGCATCTGGGGTGCGGCATAATGGTCGGACAGGAACTGCGCGGCAGCCGCTACCGTGAGGCAGCACAGAACACCCGGCATCAATTGTCTAGGAGATATCGTCATTGTTTATCAAAACCCGATGGGAGGAGAGCGGTCATGCTGCCGCCTGGCATTGTGGGCTACGGGCAAGTCACCAATTCTGCGCGTGATACTCAAGAGGTATCTTCCTGCAGAGGGCCAGTTTTTTGCGAATGAACCGTCCATTGTCTCATTTCCGATCGTTCTTGTTGCCGATCCGGCAACGCATCGCTGCCCTTTGAGTGCTTCCGGCGTCGATTCGCAGTGTTTACCTTGCCGGCGCATCGTCGTGGAAAGGATAAAGAATGTTCGAACCTGATGGAGACGTCGAAAACCGCCTTGCAGTGCTTGGGATGGAATTGCCGCCCGCGCCCAGGCCGATCGGCAACTATCTTCCCGCAGTTCAGGTCGGAAACATCCTTTATGTGTCCGGAACTCTCGGGACCGTGCGGGACGAGAACGACAACGACATCATGCCGATCGCCGGCAAGCTCGGTCGCGAACTCACCATCGAACAGGGTTATGAATCCGCGCGGCTGATGGCGCTCAACCATCTTGCGCTGATGAAGAAGGTGATCGGCAGTCTGGACCGGATCGAGCGCATTGTGAAGATGGTCGGATATGTGAATTCGGCGCCCGGTTTCACCGAGGCGCATCTGGTGCTGAACGGCGCATCCGATCTTTACGTCGCGCTCTTCGGCGAAGAGCGGGGCAAGCACGCGCGCGCCGCGCTGTTCCAGCACGAATTGGGGCTCGATGCGCCGGTCGAGGCCGAGATGACGGTTCAAATCAAGGGCGGCTGACATTGTCCGCGGCGCGCGCTGCGAATGGTTCATCCCACTTCAACCGGGCTGCTTTCAGCGCCGCTTCGTCCAGTTCCTGCCAGGTGCCGAACCGCTCCTGCGCAAAATCGGAAAACAGAAGCGTTGCGGGCGAAAGCGCCCGCTGGCGGCGCGTCGCGATGGAAAGCTTGCGATGCGCGAAGGCGCTGCAGTTGAGATTGACCGGAACCAACAGGCCCTGGCGAAGTTCGGTGTAGACCGCCTGCGCGGGCATGAACACCACGGCATGGTTCAAGAGCGCGAAGCTGCGGAGGAACTGCAGCTTGTTGCTGATGGTCTTCGGCGCGACAACCGCCTTTTCCCGTTTCGCCACACGCTTGACCAGCTGGCTGATACCGAAGCTCGAATCGGGCAGCAGATGGTCGTATTTCAGCAACTCGCGGAGCGTGACCTCACGCCCGCCGGACAGCTCATGACCGACCGGCACGAAGGCATGCAGGGGTTGATCGTAGTGTGCCGCAATATCAATGGCGTGATGGTGGACGAAGTCATACACAAAGCCGATATCCGCCTCATAGCGGTCGAGAGCGTCGACGGTCTCGTCGCGGCTGGCCACCGTGATCTCAAAACGGACATCGGGATAGATGCTGGAGAACTCGGTGAGGATTTCGGGAAGGAAATTCTCGGTGATGCCTTCAACCGTGGTGACGTTGATCGTGCCGCGATGCAGGGATTTCAGATCGTCGATATCGGACTGGACCAATTGTATCTGGGCATCGATCTTCAGCCCGTGCGCGCGCAGCCGCTCGCCGGCTTCGGTCAGGCTGACGCCATCGGAGCGACGTTCGAGCAGGACACAGTCCAGTTCGTGTTCGAGCGCCGATATCTGCCGGCTGACCGCCGAGGCCGCTATATGAAGGCGTTCAGAGGCGCGGCGGATCGACTGGCATTTCGCGACCTCCAGAAAATACCGTAAGGCGTTTAAATTCATTTTCTTAACTCGAAACCCGGCGAACTGGTTACCGGTTTACTTCTATGATCTTGTTGCCGAAAAGGCAACGCGACCTTCGCAAGTTAGTGCTTCCAGCGTCACTTTGGCCGGTGCGATAGTGATGCTTGAGACCAGTAGCGATGAATATCCCGACCGTCCGGCGCCCGAGACAGATAATTGGCCATATGGGGTGACCGGGCAGGACGGGGCTTGGGGAAACGAGACACTTGGTCCAAAAGGAAGGAAACCGATGATGAAACTGACAACTCTTGCGGCCACATTGGCGGTCGCCGTGTCGATGTCCGGGGCGGCACTGGCCGAGACGATCATGCTGCGGCTCGGTCATACCGGCGCGCCGACGCACCATTATCAGACGATCTCCCAGCTCTTTGCCGACAAGGTCAAGGAACGTACGGACGGCAATGTCGAGATTCAGGTCTACCCCGCCGATCAGCTCGGCAAGCAGCTCGAAGCCGTCGAAGGCACGATGCTCGGCACGCAGGACATCTTCCTGGTCTCAGATACGGTACTGTCCAACTGGGTTCCCGATATGGGCATCCTGAACCTGCCGTTCCTGTTTTCTTCGCTGGATGATGTGCACGAGGTTCTCCAGGGGCCGGTCGGTGACAAGCTCAAGGCCAAGATGGAGGGCACCGGCGCCGTCGTCATCGGCTGGTGGATGGGTGGATTGCGTAACGTCACCAACAACCGCATGCCTATTATGAAGCCGCAGGATCTGGAGGGCCTGAAGATCCGGGTTCCCGAAGGCGAGGTCTTTGTCGAAACCTTCAAGGCCCTCGGCGCCAATCCTGTTGTGATCTCGTTCGGCGAACTTTATTCGGCGCTGCAACTGGGCACGGCCGATGCGCAGGAAAACCCGCCGGCGCATATTCTGACCAAGAAGTTTTACGAGGTGCAGGCCTATACCTCGAAGACAGGACACATCTATCTCGGCTCGCCGTTGATCATGAATGAGGCGAAGCTCAACGGCTTGCCGGAGGAATACCGCAAGATATTGCTTGATACCGCGACGGAAATGGCCGGCGTCCACCTCGAGATGGTCAATGATCTGGAAAACGAGCAATGGGCTGAACTGGCCCGGCTCGGAAACAAGATCAACGATGTCGACACGGCGCCCTTCAAGGCCGCGCTGGTGCCGGTGATCGACAAATTCAAGGGTAAGCTGGATGCCGGCATCATCGAGGAAATACAGACGACGCTCTCGAACTGATACAAAGCGGGCCGTAGCGGTTTTGCTGCGGCCCCGGCGCCACAAGGAACCAGAGGATGAAAGCATTTGACTGGCTGGAGACCGTCGTAAAGGGCCTGGCCGGTCTGTGTCTTTTCGCCGTGTTCGTCCTGGTGACCGCTCAGGTCGCCAGCCGGTTCCTGTTCAACTTCTCCCTTGCCGCAGCCAGCGAGCTCTCGATCTATTCAATGATCTGGTCGGTCTTTCTGGGGGCGGCCGTCGCCTTTCGTCACAATCGTCACATCGCGATGGACGTTGTCAGGAAGCTGCTGCCCCGCCCGGCGGCCCGGCTCGTCGATGTCTTTATCTTTCTGAGCCTGACGCTCTTTTTGTGCCTGATCATGTCCGAAGGCTACGACCTTTCGCAACGGGCCATGCGTCAGGTTTCACCGGCGGCGGGGCTGCCGGTCGGCTATGTTTCCATGGCGATGCCCGTGTGCTCGGTGCTGGCGCTGATCTTTCTGTTCGAAAGCTTTGTCACACAGTTTCTAAAGGCCCGGCACGATGACTGAGATCCTGTTCCTTTCTCTTTTCGGTCTCTTGATTGCCGGTGTTCCCGTCGCGTTCGCGCTTGGTCTTGCTTCCGTGGCGGCGCTCTATTTCGGCAGCAATATTCCGCTTCTTATCATGCCGCAGAAGCTGTTCAACGGGCTGAACAGCTTTCCCTTCCTTGCCATTCCGCTTTTCCTTCTGGCCGGCAATATCATGGCCGCGGCGCATATTTCCGAGCGTCTGGTGAAGCTCTCGGGCCTGTTGCTTGGACGTTTTCCGGGCGGGCTGGCGCAGGTCTCCACCGGCGCATCGGCCTTTTTCGGCGCGATCTCCGGCTCGGCGCCGGCCACCACATCGGCGATCGGCTCGATCCTGATCCCGTCCATGGTGCGGCGGGGATATCCCGCGCCCCAGGCCGGCGCGGTGGTTGCGTCCTCCGGTGCTCTGGGGCTGATCATACCGCCGAGCCTGACGATGGTCGTCTAC
>NZ_CFHWAF010000122.1:11043-13682 GCF_984452065.1 Hoeflea sp.
CTACGGGACGATCGCGGACGTGTCGATCGGCAGCCTGTTCATCGCCGGCATTGTGCCGGGTGTTGCCATTGCCGTGGCGCTGGGACTCGTCAACTATTTTTGGGCGCGCAGACACAATGTGGAGCAGGAGCCGGAGCCCGAAACCAGGGGTGCGCTGAAGACCGTGGCCGAAAGCACGCTCGCGCTCATCATGCCGATCATCATTCTCGGCGGTATCTATGGCGGCATTTTCACGCCGACCGAGTCCGCCGCCGTGGCCTGCCTCTACGGTCTGATCGTCGGGCTCTTTATCTACAGGTCCATCAGCTTCAAGTCGCTTGGTCCGATCTTCGTCAACACGGCCATCAGTTCCGCCATCGTCATGTATCTGATGGGAACCGCCAACGCGTTTTCCTTCATTATAACAGCGGAGCAGATCCCGCAGGCGGTCGCAGTGCAGATCCTCGACATCAGCAGCGAGCCGACGCTGATCATGTTCCTGATCCTTGCCCTGCTTCTGGTCGCGGGGACATTCCTTGACAATGTCGCGGCCCTTGTCCTGCTTGTCCCGACCCTTGGCGCGCTGATCGCGTCCGTCGGCATCGATCCGATCTACTTTGGCGTCTTTACCGTGGTTGCGCTGGCGGTCGGCAACTTCACGCCGCCGGTCGGTCTGAACCTCTTTATCGCGGCGGGCCTTTCCAACTCGCGTATCGAGGACATATCGAAAAGCGCCTTGCCCTATATCGGCGCCTATATAACGGTCCTCGTGCTCATCATTCTGTTCCCGTCGGTCATCCTGTTCTTTGTCTGACAACGGACGTGGCAATCTTCACAGCCTTCATTGGGGAAGCCGGACGTGCTTGACGAACTGGACGGTAAATCAGCAGGACAGATCGCCGGCCATCTGGCGAGCCATGACTTCACCGCGGTGGAACTGGTGCGGTCCTATCTGGAGCGGATCGAACGCCATGGGGATCCATCCGTCTTTATTACGGTTACAGCGAAAGAGGCGCTCAAGGCCGCCGACGCCAGCGATGCGCGGCGGGCGGACGGGTCCGCGCTCAGCGCCTGGGACGGGGTTCCCGTCGCGTGGAAAGATCTGTTCGACATTCGGGGCGTCGCGACAACCGCCGGGTCGACAATCTATGCCGACGCGATCGCAAAGGAGGATGCGGCCGTCGTCGCCACATGCGTCGGCCAGGGGTTGATCTCGCTCGGCAAAACAAACCTCACGGAGTTTGCCTATTCGGGCCTCGGTCTCAACCCGCACTACGGCACACCCGTAAATCCGCTCTCGAGCGACGAGCCGCGTGCCCCGGGAGGATCATCTTCCGGTTCGGCCGTTGCGGTGGCGGCCGGCCTTGCCCCGATCGCGGTCGGAACCGATACGGCCGGTTCGGTTCGGGTGCCGTCAAGTTTCTGCGGCGTTGCCGGCTTCAAGTCCAGTCAGAACAGATATGATAAAACCGGTGTTTTCGCCCTGTCGGACAGTCTGGATTCGCTTGGAGCCTTCGCCCATGGCGTCGACGATCTGATTGTCATGGACCGGCTGATGCGCGGCCTTGACGTCGTCGAACCGAAAGCCCCGCAAGCGGCCGGTGTCGAGATCGTGGTCCCGGAGAGTGTGGTCTTTGACGGGCTGCAGGAGGATGTGCTGGCCTGCTTTGAGGCGTTTGTGGACCGTCTGAAACAGATGAAGGTCGCGGTGCGCCGCGCACCCTTTCCGATCTTCGACGAGGTATCTCGTCTTTTTGCCGTGCATGGCACGCTGACGGTTGCGGAGGCTGCGACCCTGCACAGGGAACTGCTCGAAAGTGACGAGGCTTGCCTGATGGACAGCCGGGTGCGCGAGCGCATGGAGACGGCCAGACGGTTCACGGCTCAGGACTATATCCGCCTTCAATGGGAACGGCGCCGGCTTCAGGACGCGACGGCCGATATTCTTAAGGACGCGTTCCTGCTTTTTCCGACCGTCGCCATGACGGCGCCCGCCATCGGCGCGCTGGAAGCCGATGACGCCTATTTTGTCAAAACCAACCTCCAGGTGCTGCGCAATACCATGCTCGGCAACTATCTGGGCACGCCCGGCGTGAGCCTTCCGATCGGCTTCGACAGGAGCGGGCTTGCCGTCGGCGCACTGCTCTCGGCGCCCTTCGGCCGGGACGATGAGGTTCTTGCGGCCGCCGGGGCGATCGAGACCTTGGCGCGGGCGTGAAACTACCGGGCCGGTAAATCTCGCGAAGCCCGGCGATGTCGATCAGCTTTAATCCGATCAGGAATACGACAGCGGACATCAAATCCCTGGTCATCCAGGCGCGCGGATATTGCCGGTTTTCGATGCCGCTGTCGCAGGATGGGGTTTTAGACCCCTTTGCGGCGTCAAACTGTGGTTTTGGCCACAATATCCGACAAGAAGTGTTTTGCACAAAACCGGCCGGTGCTGTGCGAAAACGTCGCGCAAGGGCGCTTTGAAACGGCGCTGAAGCATACCTATATGGTTAAGGCGTGGGCGTCTGAATTCTCCCGACTTGTTAACGGAAAATACACGGTTGTTTTCCGGCCGCTCAGCAGCTTTCAAAAAAACTTCTTTTTTTGAGAGATAGCTGTTGACTGTTTTTGTTGTTGGGTTTTATAAGGCGTTCCGTAACGAGGGCGGT
>NZ_CFHWAF010000123.1:0-11392 GCF_984452065.1 Hoeflea sp.
ATTGCCCTTGCCGTCGCCGAAGACCTGGATTTCGATATGGCGCGGTTTGCCGAGATATTTCTCGATATAGACGGATTCATTGCCGAACGCCGCGCCCGCCTCGGTCCGTGCGGTCGCGAGTGCGATTGCCAGTTCGGATTCATTGTTGGCAACCTTCATCCCGCGGCCGCCGCCGCCGGCGGTCGCCTTGATGATAACCGGATAGCCGATTTCCGATGCGATGCGGACAGCCTCACTCTCTTCGCAAACCTCGCCATCCGAGCCCGGGACGACCGGAATGCCAAGTTCCTCGGCGGTCTTCTTGGCGGTGATCTTGTCGCCCATGATCTGGATGTGCTCGGCCGTCGGGCCGATAAAGGTGATCCCGTGTGCCTCCAGTATCTCGGCAAATTTGGCGTTTTCGGACAGGAATCCGTATCCCGGGTGCACCGCATCCGCGCCGGTGATCTCACAGGCGGCCACAATCTGATGGATATTCAGATAGCTGTCGCGCGAGGCCGGCGGGCCGATGCAGACGCTTTCGTCGGCCAGGCGCACATGCATCGCATCGGCATCGGCCGACGAATGCACCGCGACGGTGCTGATTCCGAGTTCCTTGCAGGCCCGGAGAACACGCAGGGCAATCTCGCCACGGTTGGCTATGAGAATTTTCGACAGCATCGAACGGCCTATTCAATCACGAGGAGCGGTTCACCGAATTCAACAGGCTGCGCGTCTTCCACCAGGATCGCCGTCACGGTTCCGGAACGCGGCGCCGGAATCTGGTTCATTGTCTTCATCGCCTCGATGATCAGTACCGGATCGCCTTCCTTGACGGCCTGTCCGACCTGAATGAACGGGTCGGAGTCGGGCGCCGGCGCCAGGTAGGCGGTCCCCACCATCGGTGACGTCACGGCGTTGGCCGAATTGGCGCCGCTCTCGGCGGCAGGTTCGGCCTGCGCGGCAGCCGCGGCAACGGGGGCCGGAGCGGCGGGGGCCGGCATGAAAGCAGGCGCAGCCTGGGCGACCGTCGTACCGCCGCGCGAGACCCGAATGCGCAGATCATCCTGTTCCACTTCGATCTCGTTCAGATCGGTCTCGTTCAGAATATCGGCGAGGTCTCGTACCAGATCCTTATCGATTCCGGATTTTCTCGTTGCCATCGGGTCGGGTCCTTTACGAACTTGTTCTTAGTCTTCGAGAATATCGGCGAGAGCACGCAGAGCCAGCAAGTAGCTTCCCGGCCCAAAGCCGCAGATAACGCCCGCAACGACCGGCGACAGCATCGATGTGTGCCGGAAGGTTTCTCGGGCATGGATATTGGACAGATGCAGTTCGACAACGGGAATGGCGATCGACCGGACCGCGTCGTGCAGCGCGATGGAGGTATGGCCGTACGCACCCGGGTTGATGGCCACGCCGGCGGCGTTGTCGCCGGCCTCCTGCAACCAGTCGACGAGCACGCCTTCGTGGTTGCTTTGACGAAAATCGATGTCCAATCCCAGTTCCCGGGCCAGATTCCGGCATTCATCCGCGATGCCGTCAAGTGTCTTGCCGCCATAGATTCCCGGCTCCCGCTTGCCGAGAGCATTCAGATTCGGTCCGTTGAGAACGAACACTTTGCGGGCCATGGTCTCCACCTTGGGAACTGAAAGGTTCCAGACATATAGACGGCCCGCAGTGGAAGTAAAAGCCCCGGTTACGGACGCCGGCTCAAAAAACTGGTGGATGATCAATTGAAAAGTGAAAGGCGGCTGCGAAGGTCAGCCGCCTTTGCCGTGTGACGTCGCAACGGGCGATCAGCAGGTTGCGCTCTGGCAGTCCCGCAGATTGGCGATTTTGTTCATCAGTGTCGGTGTTCCAACCGCGCCGAACACCGCTTCGTCGCCGACGATATAAGATGGTGTGCCCGATATGCCGATGGCGTCGGCGATTGAATAGGCCTCGCGAAAGGCCGCCGTGATGGAGTCGTCTTGCATGGCTTCGCGAAGCGCTGCTTCATCGACACCCAGTTCAACCGCGACAGCGATGGCACGGTCCTCCGTCGCGCGCTGATGCCCACCCAGCAGTTCGAAGTGGAAATCCTGATAGACCTCGGGTGCGATGTTTTTCAGCGCGACGCTGACCCGGTGGGCGGCGATCGAATCGTCACCCAGTATGGGAAATTCCTTCAGGATGAAGCGCACGTTGGGATCGTTGGCCAGGATCTCTTCCATATCCTTCATGGCGCGTTTGCAGAACCCGCAATTGTAGTCGAAGAATTCCACGATGGTGACGTTTCCTTCCGGATTGCCGAGCACGATGTTGTGGGGCGAGTTGAAGATCGCGTCGCCCGAATCCGCAATGACCTGCTGGGCCTGCTGTTTCTGTATCTGTTCCTGTTTGGCCTCATAGGCCGCCTGAACCTCGAACATGATTTCCGGATTGGAGATGAGGTATTCGCGGATGAATTCCCCCAGCTCTTCCTTCTGCGCCTCGTCAAGCGCCGTCGCGGGAAACGGCGACAATGCGATGAATGCAGCCGCAGCGGCGCCACCTATGTATCGGCCTATGGTTCTCATTGTCGCATCCTTCACTGTTTCGGGTGGAGCCCCAAGTCACTTGGTCTTGTATTTCACGATGTCATTTGCACGCTGCCAGCCGGGCGTTCCCCGCGGCAATTTCTGCGCGGCGCGTGCGGCAAACCGCTTGGCCTCGCGAACGTTTCCGGCACGGAAATAGGCCTCTGCCTGCGTCAGTTCCGCATTGGCGACGTCGCCGGCCTGCGCATAGGCCCGCGACAGGTAGCTGTAAGCGTTGAAATTGTTCGGGTCCGAGGTAATGGCGGCGCGCAGTTCGCGGATCGCCTTGTTCATCTGCGACGGATCGCCTGTCGACACATAGGCAAATCCCAGGCGTCCGCGCAGAATCCCCGAATTGTACCGGTCGAGCTGCACCGCCCGCGCAAAGGACGAAGCCGCCTTTCCGGGTTGACGGGCCTTTAGATATATTTCGCCTTTCATTTCATGAAGATAGGCGTTGTTCTTGTCAGCCGCGATCAGCTTGTAGATTTCCGACAGCGCCCGTCTGGTATCGCCGCGAAGATAGGATGCGATCGCCTTGCCGTACCGTGCGCCCACACTGTTCGGGTTGTCGCGGAAGATGCGCCCCACCGCCGGCGCGCCGCCGGAATAGGCGGCGATCTTGCCGCGGATCATGTCATGCCGGCGCTGCAGGGCGGGGGGGTCCTTCTTGTTGTAGTGCTTGCTCTTTTTTGCCAGTTCCTCAAGCAGCGCAATGCGGTCGCGCGGCAATGGGTGGCTCTGCTCGTATGGATTGACGCGCACGCCGGCGAGCGCATTTCCCTGCGAAAAGCGTTGGAAAGTCGTCAGCATGCCCTTGGCGGATTGTCCGGTCGCGTTGAGGTATTTCACCGCGGCCCGGTCGGCGGTGATTTCCTCCGAGCGACGGTAACTCAAAAGCGCGCGCTGGGCCACGGACGGCGCGGCCTGCGCCAGTCCGCCGCCGGCGGCCGCGGCTCCGTCGACGCCCGCCAAACCGCCGGCCGTGGCCGCGCCGATGCCGGCCAGCGCGCCGACGACCGCGAGCGCCCGGCTACGGGCGATCTGCTCGCGTAACCTTTGCTGATGGTTGCCGGCAATATGGCCGGATTCGTGCGCGATGACGCCGATGATCTCATTCGGCGTCGTGGCGGAGACCAGCGCGCCCGTGTTGATGAAGATCCGCCGCCCGTCGACGAAGGCGTTGAACGACTGGTTGTTGACCAGAATAATCTGGATGCCCTTGCGGTTCAGACCCGCCGCCTTGAAAATCGGGCGTGCGTAATCGAGCAGCAGACCCTCGATTTCCGCATCCCGGACAATCGGTATCCGTCCCTGCGCGTTGACCGGCACGATAAGCGCCGAAATCATCGCAAAACTCAGAACGAGAAACAGCGCCGCTCTCGCGGATCTGAATAGATGAGACAAATCTGCCTGCCCTGTGCGTGATTGAAGGGACATGAAGGATTCTCCTGGCAATCTTAGCAGTCTATATGTCGGCCTGCCCATAGCACTGTATCGGACATCGCGCGAATGTGATTTTGCCGTTGCGGTTGTGATCGCCACGGCAATAGGGCATTTGTGAGGCGTCAAATGATCAGCAGGACCGTCACGTGATCAACATATCGCGGCGCAGCAGCGTCGAACCTTTCCATGCCATGGATGTGCTTTCCGCGGCCACTCAAAGGAAACGGCAGGGGCGCCCGGTCATTTCCATGGCTGTCGGACAGCCGGCCCATGGCGCGCCCGCCCAGGTGCTGGCGGCAGCGCGGGCGGGCCTGTCCAACTCGGCGATCGGTTACACCGATGCGCTCGGCACGGCCGAACTGCGCCAAACCATCGCACATCACTATGCGCACCACTACAGCGTGGACGTCGATCCGGATCGGATCGCGATCACGACCGGGTCATCGGCCGGCTTCAATCTGGCCTTTCTTTCGCTGTTCGACAGCGGCGATCGTGTGGTTATCACGCGGCCCGGCTACCCGGCATACCGCAACATCCTGCATGCTCTGGGTCTTGAAGCTGTTGAGATTGCGGTGTCGAAGGAAACGGAATTCACCCTGACGCCGTCATTGCTCGAAGAAGCGGCGGCGCGCGATGGAAAGATCGCCGGGGTTCTGTTGGCCAGTCCGGCAAATCCGACCGGAACCGTGACGGGCAGGGCGGCTTTGAAGAGCCTCATCGAATATTGCGAGGCAAACGGCATCGCGTTCATTTCCGACGAAATCTATCACGGCCTGAGCTACAGCGGCGGCGAGACAACGGCACTGTCGCTGACGGACGGTGCGGTGATCATCAATTCATTCTCTAAATATTACTGCATGACCGGCTGGCGGATCGGCTGGATGGTGCTGCCCGAGCACGCCATACGGCCGGTGGAGCGGCTTGCGCAGAGCCTTTACATCAGCGCGCCCGAACTGTCGCAAATCGCCGCGTGCGCAGCCTTTGACGCGCGCGAGGAGCTTGAAGCGGTCAAACGGGGCTATGAAGCCAACCGCGCCCTTTTGATGCAGCGTCTGCCGGAGATCGGCTTCGACATCGCATCGCCCATGGATGGAGCCTTCTATGCCTATGCGGACGCCAGCCGTTTTACCAATGACTCTATGGAATTCGCCCGCACAATGCTGACGCAGATCGATGTCGCGGCAACACCCGGCCGCGATTTCGATCCCGTCGAAGGTCACCGCACCATCCGGTTTTCCTATGCGGGCTCTTACAATGAGATGGAAGAAGCGATCCACCGCATGAGCAAGTGGCTGGGCGCATAAAACGGCACCGGCCGGCGGCCGGCGCCTGAACGCGTCAGAAGAAGCCGCGTCGCTGCCACCATCCGGCTTTTTTCGGTTTGCCGTCGCCATCGCCATCGTCGGGTTCTTCAACCACGGTCGATGTGAGTTTCGGCTCGCTTGCCGCTTCCCCATCGCTGGTGCGCCGGCGTCGTGCGCGCGCAGGTTTGGCCTCTTCTTCCGCATGGGATGCCGCGTCGGGCGCTTCAACCGCCGCCTCGGCGACCGTAGCAATCACGTCTTCGCCAGCGGTATTTTCCGCCGCAACCGGCGCTTCATCACCCTTCTTGCCGCGGCTTCTGCGGCGAGGCTTGGGTTTTTCCTCTTGTGCCTCACCAACCTCCGGCGTGACGGTCTCTGCCGACACAGCCTCAACCACGGGGTTTTCGGCAACGGCCTCACCGGCATCCTCGGCCGCAGCGGGTTGCGGCGCATCGTCGTCGGTGTCGGCCGTATCCTGCGTCGCGCCGTCGGCTGTCACGGCCTGGTCGCGATTGCGTTTGCCGCCGCGTTTGCCGCGCCGTCTGCGCTTCTTGCGCGGTTCGCCGTCATCGTCCAGGCGCGTGTCCGCTTCGTCATCGGTTTGCCCCTGCCCATCGCCATTGTCCGCACCGGACGTCTGCACGTCGGAGCGGTCGTCGCCGTTGCGGCCACGCCGCTTGCGCCGCCTTTTGCGCTTGCGCCCGCCACTGTCCTCATCGTCGCTCTGAGCGATGTCGACATCATCATCCGCCTCGGAGAATTCGGTGTCCACCTGAACCGCGTTTTCGATGATAACGGGCGCTTCCACCGGAGTGCCCTGATCGATGGCGACATGCTGCAGGCCGACATCCGGATCGGCCTCCACGGAGATCGAAAGACCGAAACGGTTTTCAAGCTCGATGATGGTGTCGCGCTTTTGATTGAGAACATAAAGCGCGATTTCAGGCAGGGTCCGGATGGTGATGTTATGTGTGGTTTTCTTGAGCAGATGCTCTTCCGCGCTGCGCAGCACATGAAGTGCCACGGATGAGATCGAGCGCACATATCCGGTTCCGCCGCAGGCATCGCACACCTGCATCGTGCTTTCCAGAACGCTCGCGCGAATGCGCTGCCGGGACATCTCCAGCAGGCCGAAATGCGAAATGCGTCCGACCTGAATCCGGGCGCGGTCGCTCTTGAGACATTCCTTGAGTTTCTTTTCGACGGCCCGGTTGTTGCGTTTCTCCTCCATGTCGATGAAGTCGATGACGATCAGGCCGGCGAGGTCGCGCAGGCGCAATTGACGGGCCACTTCTTCCGCGGCCTCGATATTCGTGCGCAGCGCCGTGTCCTCGATCGAGTGTTCCTTGGTCGACCGTCCGGAGTTGACGTCGATCGCAACAAGCGCCTCGGTCTGGTTTATGATGATGTAGCCGCCGGATTTGAGCGTGACCTGCGGCTGAAGCATCTTGTCGAGCTGCGCTTCTATGCCGGAACGCGCAAATATCGGCTGGACGTCACGATAGGGCTGAACCGCCTTGGCGTGGCTCGGCATCAGCATTTTCATGAAGTCTTTCGCCTCGCGGTATCCGGCTTCGCCGGACACGATGACTTCGCCGATATCCTTGTTGTAAAGGTCGCGGATCGACCGTTTGATAAGGCTGCCTTCCTCGTAGACGAGACAAGGCGCCGTTGAGGTCAGCGTCAGGTTGCGGACATTTTCCCAAAGCCGCATGAGGTATTCGAAGTCGCGTTTGATCTCCGCCTTGGTCCGGTTTGCGCCCGCCGTGCGCAAAATGACGCCCATTCCCTGCGGAACCTCGAGACCGCGTGCGATTTCCTTCAGGCGCTTGCGGTCCTGAACATTGGTGATCTTCCGTGAGATGCCTCCGCCGCGAGCCGTATTAGGCATCAGGACGGAGTAACGGCCGGCAAGCGACAGATAGGTGGTCAGCGCGGCACCCTTGTTGCCCCGCTCTTCCTTGACGACCTGAACCAGCAGAATCTGCCGCCGCTTGATGACTTCCTGAATGCGGTATTGCCGCCGCTGCTTGCGGGCCCGGTCCGGAACCTCCTCAAGCGCATCCTCGGCACCGACCGATTCCACGGATGCATCGTTCTCGTCGTCGTCTTCTCCGGAATCCGAGGCGCGGTCCGGGTCGCCGGCGTCTTCATCGTCGCCGTCCGATTTCCTGGCCACGACCTCCGACACCTCATCGGCGTCGATACTGGCGGCAATCGTATCCGGCGGTGTCTCGTCTTCGCCGTTGTCGTCTTTTGACGTGTCGGGCTCGTCCTGTGTAGTGGCTTCGCCCGAACCCTCGTCTCCCGCTTTCGCCGGGTCGTCGGCGGCCACGACGTCGCTTGCCTGCTCCTGCTCCGTGGCTGCCGTTTCCGCCGGCTGCCCGGCTGCTTCCTCAGGAACGGCCTCCGCCGTCTCTTCACCGGCGGAATCGGCCTTTACGACGTCTTCCGCCTCTTTCGCGGCGGCGGCCTTCTTGTCCTTCCTTGATTTGCTTCTGCTCCGGCGCGTCCTTGACTTCTTGGCGAGTTTTTCGAACTCGCCATCGTCGTCTTCTTCGCGCGCCTCGGCCGCCTCGGCCTCGATCAGGGCCTGGCGGTCGGCGACCGGAATCTGATAATAGTCCGGGTGTATTTCGGAAAAGGCCAGGAAACCGTGACGGTTTCCGCCATATTCGACGAACGCGGCCTGCAGGGACGGTTCGACCCTGGTTACCTTGGCGAGATAGATGTTTCCGCGCAGCTGTTTCTTGTGCTGCGATTCAAAGTCAAATTCCTCAATCCGGTTTCCACGTACGACGACGACGCGCGTTTCTTCCTCGTGGGACGCGTCGATCAGCATTTTGTCTGCCATGTAAATGAAGCTCCTCGGCAGGCGGCAGGACGGGCGGACCCGGGGGTCTCGCTTGCCTGTTAGAAGCCGCCTTTATGCCGAAATTTGTAGGTCCTGGCCGGATTTGCTCAACCAAGCCTGAAGGTTCCGGAGCACCGCTTGTCCGGATGACCTTGTGTGAGACTGTTGACGGTAGCATTTCCATTCAAATTCCAGACAGGAACTCTTGAACATTAGGTCTCTTTAAAGACCGATGAGTGCTGCTTCCTTGGGAGAAGCATACGGCCTGATGCCGCAATTCGATGCCCGGAAACCGCCGGGCTCCATCGATTCATTCTGAGGAGTTAAAGTGCTTTGACGTCAGACGAAACGGCCAGATGGCGCTCCGATTCCCTGAAACAGGTAGCAGCCGGATCCGCCGTTTCTATCTCGTCAGCATGATAACCCTCGATCCGCTTTTATGTTCTGGAAACGCTTCTGGCAAGAAAAAAGCCAAACGGGATTGCGCCACCGGCGGCGGCGCGGCGCTCCGGTGTTTTCCGGAACCGTTGTGTTGAAAGGCATTTTCGATGGTGCCGAATGGAAGCACAACGGCTGGATTTTCCCGGATCCGGTTGCGGAGCAGGGCCGATTCAGTCATTAAGGAACGGTGGAATCGCAGGTTCCGCATGTGGCAGGAGTTCAATTGCGGTAAGGATCACCAAGGCCCCGAATGATGCGTTTGTCAGCTGGATTCATGTTCAATCGCGCGCTTGTCCTGCTGGCGCTGCTTGTCATGGTCGTCCCGGCTTCGCAGAGCTTCGCCAATGATGCGGCGCAAACGCCGGCAACTGAAAAGCTCGTTGCATTCGACTTTCGCGCTGCTGGCGACGAGGTGCGCACCCGAATTGTTATCGAATTCGAGCAACAGCCTGATTTTTCATATCATTTACTGGCTTCGCCGCACCGTTTGGTGGTCGATCTGCCCGAAACCGTCTTCGGTTTCGACGAAAAAGCCGCACAACCCCGGGGCCTCCTGTCGGAAATCCGCTACGGCGCGATGGCGCCGGGCCGCTCCCGCATTGTCTTTACGGCCATTGGACCCGTAAAGGCCGAGATGGCTGAAGTCCGGAAAAACGAGACCGATGCAACCTACCGCCTTGTCTTTGACATCGCCGCGGCTTCCGACAGGGAGTTCGAAGCGCTTGTCAACCAGCAGCAATGGCAGCTCGAACCGGACGACAGGAGCAACGATCTTGCAGTCGTGGTTCCGGATGCGGACAAGCCGTTCACGGTTGCCATCGACCCCGGCCATGGCGGTATAGACACCGGCGCCAAAGGTCGCGGCGGCACCCAGGAAAAGGACATTACCCTTGCCGTGAGCAAGGCGTTGAAAGCGGCGCTCGAGAATGAAACCGACATGCGGGTCATTCTCACCCGGGACGACGACCGGTTCATCTCCCTCGGCGAGCGCGTGCGCCTGGCACGCAAGGCGGCGGCCGATCTTTTTGTCTCGATACATGCCGATTCGATCCGTTTGCGCGGCGTGCGCGGCGCCACGGTCTATACGCTGTCTGAAAAGGCATCGGACGACATGGCACGACAACTGGCTGCAAGAGAGAACCGGTCGGATCTGATCGCCGGTCTGTCCTTGCAGGACGAGCCGGAAACCGTGGCGGACATATTGATTGATCTGACCCGCCGCGAAACACAGGTGTTTTCGATCGGTCTGGCACGCGCCGTGATCGACGCCTTTGACGGTTCGATCAAGCTCATCAACAACCCGATCAGATCGGCGGGGTTTCGTGTCCTGCAGGCTCCGGAGGTGCCCTCGGTGCTTGTGGAACTCGGATATCTCTCCAATATCGAGGATGAGAAGCTGCTGAAGGATCCGACGTGGCGCGAAAAGATCGCTTCCCTGCTTGTCGAGGCGATAACGTCCTATCGCGCCAAGGTCACCGGCGCCAGCAATTAGCATCGGGCGACCCCTGTGGCAAACCCGAAATTGTGTGATACTTGCCACATTGATTAAGTAACGCCTTAGATTATCTTATAAAGGATTGATCCGGCCCTATTTTGCGCACATTCGAACCTGTAGTCGGTGTCGTGTATAGTCGGGGGTGCGGGTCGAATCGTCGCGCAATGGAATCAGCCGGGTAGGAACCCATGTTCAGACTGATTGGATATTTGTTCGGGGTCGGTACGATCCTTTTCTTCGTGGCTGCACTCGGCGTTGCCTGGTATGTCGGCAGCGTCACGCGCGATCTGCCCGACTATGAGGTTCTGGCCAGCTACGAACCGCCGGTGATGACACGTATCCACGCGTCGGACGGCGCGCTGATGGCCGAACATGCCCGCGAACGGCGGCTTTACATCCCGATCCAGGCGGTGCCCGACCGGGTCAAGGCGGCCTTCCTTTCCGCGGAAGACAAGAATTTCTATCAGCACAACGGCCTGGACTATACCGGGCTCATGCGCGCCGTGATCACCAATGTCGAGAATTTCAGCTCGGGCCGGCGTCTGGTCGGTGCTTCGACGATCACCCAGCAGGTCGCCAAGAACTTCCTGCTGACCTCCGAGCAGAAGCTGGAACGCAAGGTGCGCGAGGCGGTGCTCGCCTTCCGTATCGAGCAGGCCTATTCCAAGGACCGCATTCTCGAGCTCTATCTCAACGAAATCTTCTACGGCCTGAACTCCTACGGGATTGCCAGCGCCGCGCTGACCTATTTCAACAAATCGGTCAACGAACTGTCGCTCCATGAGGCCGCTTATCTGGCTGCCTTGCCGAAGGCGCCGTCCAACTATCATCCGTTCCGCAATACGGAACGGGCCGTCGGACGCCGCAACTGGGTGATCGACCGCATGGTCGAAAACGGCTATGTAGCAGCCTCCGATGGCGAGGATGCGAAAGCCCAGCCGCTCGACGTCAATCCGCGCCGCGGAAGCTCTCATCTTTTTGCATCCGATTACTTTGCCGAGGAGGTACGCCGCCAGATCATCGACCGCTATGGCGAGGACGCGCTTTATGAAGGCGGCTTGTCGGTCAGAACCACGCTCGACCCGGAAATCCAGCGAAAGGCCCGCAAGGCGCTTCAGCGCGGTTTGATCCGTTACGACGTGCGTCGGGGGTATCGCGGGCCCGTGACCAGTGTGTCGGTCAGCGGCGACTGGGGAATATCGGTCGCGGCGGTCGAGCCGTTGCGTGACGTGCCGGAATGGCGTCTCGCCGTCGTTCTGGATGCCGATAACGAAAAGGCGACGGTCGGATTGCGGCCCAGCAGCTCAAGCTC
>NZ_CFHWAF010000123.1:11402-13400 GCF_984452065.1 Hoeflea sp.
GGACCGCACGACCGTGACGCTCGCCGGCGCCGATATGGAGTGGGCATACCGCGTCAGGACCGACGGCAAGGCCAAGAAGGTCAAGACGGTTGCTGAGATCCTCAAGCCCGGCGACGTGGTCTATGTGGAAGAGATAAAGGGCGAGGACGAGACATCCACGCACATATTGCGGCAAATGCCGGCTGTGCAGGGTGCGCTCGCGGCTATGGACCCGCATACCGGACGCGTGCTGGCTTTGGTCGGCGGCTTTTCCTATGCCCAGTCGCAGTTCAACCGCGCCACGCAGGCCATGCGCCAGCCCGGCTCGTCCTTCAAGCCGTTCGTTTATGCCGCGGCGCTGGACAACGGTTACAGCCCGGCTTCCGTTGTGCTCGACGCGCCGATACAGCTCGTATCCGGCGGCGAGCTCTGGCAGCCGAAGAACTATGGCGGCGGCTCCGCCGGTCCGTCCACGCTGCGTCTCGGCATCGAGCGCTCACGCAACCTGATGACCGTCCGCCTGGCCAAGGATATGGGCATGAACCTGGTCGCCGAATATGCCGAGCGCTTCGGCATCTACGACGACATGCTTCCCGTGCTCGCCATGTCGCTGGGCTCGGGCGAGACCACGGTGCTGAAGATGATCTCGGCCTACGCGGTGATTGCCAACGGCGGAAAGCAGATCAAGCCGTCGCTTATCGACCGTATCCAGGACCGCTACGGAAAGACGGTGTTCAAACATGAGGAACGCACCTGTGACGCCTGTGCCGCAACGGACTGGCAGCATCAGGAAGAGCCCATCGTCAAGGACAATCGCGAGCAGGTGCTCGACCCGATGACCGCCTACCAGGTGACCTCCATGCTCGAAGGCGTCGTCACGCGCGGCACGGCCGCCGGCAAGATCAAACTGGATCGCGCGGTCGCCGGCAAGACCGGCACGACGAATGACGAGAAGGACGCCTGGTTTGTCGGTTACACGGCGGACATGGTGGCCGGTGTCTATATCGGCTTCGATACGCCGACGCCCATGGGGCGCGGCTCGACCGGCGGCAAACTGGCGGCGCCGATCTTCAATGAGTTCATGACTGCGGCCCTTGAGGATACGCGTCCCGCCGACTTCCGTGTGCCGCCCGGCCTGCAGCTTATTCCCATCAACCGCAAGACCGGTATGGAAGCCCAGCCCGGCGAGCCTGATGTGATCTATGAATCCTTCAAGCCGGGGACAGGCCCGGCGGACTTCTTCTCCGTGATCGGCATGGAAGAATATGTCACCGGCGATGAAATCCTCAACGTCTCCCCGCAGGCCAACAGGGCGATCGTTTCGGGAGCCGGCGGCCTCTACTGAGATATGAATTTCCGATAAGTGTGAGCGGCGCTCGCGGGCGGCTTTACTTGGCCTGCGCACGCGCCTAATGTCCGCCCGCCCGAGGCGGTTCTGCCGGGCAATTATCCAAAGAGGAAAAACGAGCGACCATGCGTACGGAAATTCAGGCGATTGTCGATGAAATCAAGCAGGCCGTAAGCCTGCTGAGGAGGCATCTTTGACTGGGATCAGGCTCTCAAACGGCTTGAGTTCCTGAACGTCAAGGCGGAAGATCCCGATATCTGGAACGATCCCCAGGAAGCGCAGAAGCTGATGCGTGAACGTCAGCAGCTCGACGAGAATATCTCCGGAATACGCGAGCTCGAGGCGAGGCTGGACGACAATGTCGGGCTGATCGAACTGGGCGAGGAAGAGGGCGACGATGATGTGGTGCGCGAGGCCGAGGAGGCGCTTCGCACCATGAAGTCCGAAATCGACCGCCGCCAGATCGACATACTCCTGTCCGGCGAGGCCGATGCCAACGACACTTATCTGGAAATTCACTCCGGTGCCGGCGGAACCGAGAGCCAGGACTGGGCGTCGATGCTGATGCGCATGTACAGCCGCTGGGCCGACAAGCGCGGCATGAAAGTCGAAGTCCGTGAAGTCCACGACGGCGAGGAAGCCGGCATTAAATCCGCGACCCTGCTGGTCAA
>NZ_CFHWAF010000124.1:0-13153 GCF_984452065.1 Hoeflea sp.
AACGCGGTCAGAGGGCAAAATCGCCCGGCCCGTTCATCTCTGAATTTCAACACGATCGTCCTTTCAGGGGTGGCGGCAAATCGGCCCATCGGCAGCGTTGCGCCGCTTGCCCGATGCTCTGCATCGCGCTGCGCGACGCGCCTTGCCGAGTGAACCGATTTTCCGCCATCAAATGCATCAATCTAATCACAACGCGCTCTAGCCGGCTATTGGCGGCCAGCCTGGTTGTGCTTGCGGCGACATCGCTCGCCAACACGCAGGACCTTCAACCCTGGTCGGAGCGCACCATCGGGACCCCGCCGGATTCGGCCAGGTACAGCGGCACCCTGACCCTTCCGCTCCTTAAGGAACTCGTCGCCCGCGGAGATGCTCTGTTTACGGCGAAGTTCACGACGCTGGACGGCGCCGGCCGGCCGATGGCGACGCAGGCCATCATCCCGACACGGCGCAAGCGCGCATCCCCTCAGTCTTTTCAGCGCCTGCCCGGCAGCGACGCCAATGCCTGCTCCTCATGCCACAACGATCCCATTGTCGGCGGCGCCGGTGATTTTGTCACCAATGTCTTCGTGTCCGAAGGCTTCACCAACGCCGATTTCGACACCACCGACCCGCAATTCTCCAATGAACGCAACACCAACCATTTGATGGGTGCGGGCCTGATCGAGCTTCTTGCCCGCGAAATGACCGCAACATTGCAGGGCCAGCGAAACGAGGCGCTGAGAAAGGCCCGGGAAGACAAGGAACCCGTCACGGCAGACCTTATCGCCAAGGACATCGATTTCGGAACGATCACCGCCTATCCGGACGGCACGGTGGATCTTTCCGGAATTGACGGCATCGATACGGACCTTGTCATTCGACCCTTCAGCCAGAAGGGTGTCATCGGCTCGCTCCGGCAGTTCACGGTCAACGCCCTCAACCATCACCACGGCATCCAGGCGGTCGAGCGTTTTGGAAGCCGCTGGACCGGCACGGACGATTTCGACGGCGACGAGGTTGCCGACGAAATGAGCCCGGTTGACGTGTCGGCCCTCGTCGCCTGGCAGGCGACACGCGAGCCGCCCGAGCAGGTTCGGCCCGAGAATGTGGAATGGCGCCAACGCGCCGGCCGCGGTGAAAACATCTTCGGCGAACTCGGTTGCGGCACCTGCCATCGACCGGCTCTGCCGCTTGAAAGCCTGCGGTTCTCCGACCCCGGCCCGTTCGATGCCGCCGGAACGCTGCGGCAGGGCGAGACACCGGACGGCGCGGTTTACGATCTCGCGCTGCTCGACTGGGCAAAGGATCTGCCGCGCGATGATAATGGCGCTGTTCTCGTACCGCTTTTCGGTGACTTGAAACGTCACAAGATCACCGATCAGCAGGTATCCGCGCTCGGCAACGAACTGCTTGGCCAGCGTTTCGTCGACCGCGACGTCTTCATGACGGCGGAGTTGTGGGGCATCGCATCGACCGCGCCCTACGGCCACCGCGGCGACCTGACGACACTCGATGAGATCATACGTGCGCATGGCGGCGATGCACGGGCGAGCCGGGACGCCTATCAGGCACTGGCCGAGCCGGACCGCACCGCTCTCATCGCCTTCCTGAAAACCCTGGTGATCAAACAATGACCAAACGCCTGCTCACCACAAGCCTCGCCGTCCTTGCGGCGACCGTGCCCGTTCTAGCGTCGGATGAAGAAACCGCGCCGGTTCCGCAAATGGATGTGCCGGTGCTGACCGAGCAGGCGGTCGCCGCCGGGGTCGATCACAGCTACCGCGGCCCGTGGGAGTATTTTGTCGGCGGCGGCGTCGCCTCGTTCGACTGCAACGGGGATCGCTATCCCGATCTTCTGCTCGCCGGCGGCACCGATCCGGTTCAGCTCTATGTCAACAAGAGCCAGTCTCAAGACGGATTGCGCTTCGAACCGCGCGATATGTCCGTCAACGGTTCCGACCTCAAGAACGTTACGGGCCTTTATCCGCTCGACCTCGACAATGACGGTTTCAGGGACGTGGTCATGTTGCGGGTCGGGCGCAACATCGTCCTCAAGGGCGGGCCGGACTGCACGTTCAAACCGGCCAACAGGGACCTTGCAATCGACGGCGGGCGGGCCTGGACGACCGCCTTTGCCGCGACATTCGAGGCCGGCAGCCCCTTTCCCACCCTGGCCTTCGGCAACTATGTCGACCGCTCCGCACCGGGCTCGCCCTGGGGCACCTGCCACGACAATGTGCTGCTTCGGCCTTCGGGCAGCGGGCAATTGAGCTATGACGAACCCGCTGCACTGACGCCGGGCTTTTGTGCCCTGTCCATGATCTTCACCGACTGGAACCGGTCCGGCACTCCGGCACTTCGCATCACCAATGACCGGCACTATTACAGGGGTGGCGAAGAACAATTGTGGCGGGTCGACCCCGGCAAACCGGCGCGGCTCTACCGCCGCTCCGATGGCTGGCGGCGCGTCAGCATCTGGGGTATGGGCATCGCCGAAGGCGATATCGACGCCGACGGCTATCCCGAATACGCCCTGACATCGATGGGCGACACCAAGCTGCAGACACTTGACGAGGAGGCGGAGGAAGGCCGGCCCGTCTACCGCGACATCGCCTATGAACGGGGCGCGACGGCACATGTGCCCTATAGCGGATCGGAGAACAAACCCTCGACGGGCTGGCATACCGAATTCGCCGACGTCAACAATGACGGTCAGCTGGACCTGTTCATCGCCAAGGGCAATGTGGAGGCAATGCCTGATTTTGCGTCCTTCGATCCGGACAATCTGCTTCTTGGCACCCATGACGGAGCCTTTGTCGAGACCGGTCATCTTGCCGGCATCGACCTCAACCGCCGCGGCCGCGGCGCGGCGATCGTCGATTTTGATCTCGACGGTTATCTCGACCTGCTGGTGGTCAATCGTGAAGCGCCGGTCAGCCTGTTTCACAATCAGGGCGGCCGGACACCATGGGGACCACGGCCCATGGGCAACTGGCTGCAGATCGAGTTGAGCCAGGAAGGCGGCAACCGGAATGCGGTCGGCGCCACAATTGTGGTGAAATCCGGAAACGAGACCCGCTCGCGCCGGATACAGTCAGGCGGCGGCCATGCGTCGGGCCATTCCGGCTTTGTCCATGTGGGAACGGGAGTTGCCGAGCGGGCGCAAATCCGCGTGCAGTGGCCCGACGGAGAATGGAGCGCGCCCTACAGGGTTTTTGCAAACAATTTTGTCATGATCGAAAGAGGGTCCACCGAGGCGCGCTACTGGTACCCGCAGCAGCAATAAAAAAGGGGTAGCTCGGCGCGATGAGCTACCCCTTGTCGAGCTATCAGGCAGCAGGACGCGCCACCGGATCGCCGAACAATAGTTCTGCACCGTATCGGTGCCAGGAAGCGGACACATCCGCCCCTGTGATGCTTCATTTCAGCAGCGGCGATTCGAAAACGAATCGCGCTAAACCCGAAAATATTTCACATATATGATCATTGCAATATATGATTACAACTGCAACACAATAGAAAGCGAAAGCATAAAAAGACCGCCCGTTCCTGACGGCTCGTAACCATAACGGACATTCGGCCGCCTCCTCTCCTTGCCAAACCGCACCACCGGTGCAACATTTCGCCAACATCTGGAGACAAAACGGTCAGTCGCGAGATGGCGGTAGAAAGAGCCAATCCATCAAATGTCGCCAAACGTTGCCGCAAGCTGCGCGCCGGAGACACAATCGTCCTTGAAGAGGGTGTGTACAGGCAGCCGCTGGTGCTCACCGGCCTGGCGGGTACGGCGCGCGCGCCTATCGTGATCGAAGCTGAAAGCGGCGCCGTCTTCACCAGCGGGCTGTCCCTGAAGAAATACGGAAAGCACGCCAATCTGGTGGCCCTGCGCAGACAGGCCGCCGGCTATTATCCGAGTGTCGGCCAGACGGCGGACGAAGCCGCGCTTGCCTTCATCCATTGCCGGCACGTGATCCTGCGTGGGGTGAATTTCCTGCGCTGCTGGCCGACCGCCGTCTATCTGGAAGAGTGCCAGCATATGAGCCTTGAAGCTCTGAGTTTCCGCGAGGGAACAATCGCCATCGGCGCGAACGGCTCAACCACGCGCGATATCACCGTCAGCAAATGCGACTGGAAGCAGGATATCAGCGATGACAACGAGATGTGGAACACGATCGCGTGGCGGCGCGTTCACGGCTCGAAACAGAACACCGACGGCATACCGGTCGATCCGGACGGCGACTACCGCGCCTGGGACGGCGACTTCTTCCGCGCCTGGGATGTCGCGGGAAACATCGTCATCCGGGACAATACGGTCTCGGATGCCTTCAATGCCGTCCATTTCTTCAACCGCATCGATCAGCTTGCACCGGGTGTCGACGCGATAAAACTCGACTTCAACAACGGCCGCCGCGCCTCGGCCAATGTGCTGATCGAGGGCAACACATTCACCCGCATACGCGACAATGCCATCGAGCCGGAAGACCATGCCTGGAACTGGGTTATCCGGCACAACACATTTGCCGACTGCTACCGCCCCTTTTCGCTGGAACTCCAGCGCGCCGGCTGGTTCTACATCTACGGCAATCTCGGCTGGGTCAACAATCCGCCCAGCATGCTGCCTGAGCCCGGAGACCGGACAAAATGCTCGCATTTCAAACTGGGAGGCGCGCAAAAGAACGAAGGCCCGATCCACGTCTTTTTCAATTCCTGGTACTACCGGAAGGGCAAGGGCATCTTTCCCAAGGGCGCGCTCGGCGGATTGAGGCATTTCAACAATGCGATCGGTTTCGGCAATCCGGCAAAAGCCCAAATGTTCGGAAAAACCGCATCCCTGCAATGGCTCAAGGACGATCTCGAAAACCACTTCACCCGCCAATGGGGTGCCGAGCACTACGACATCGTTTTTGATGGCGATCTCTCGGAGGACAGCGATTTCCCCGACGGCTTCAGAGCAATGGGCTTTGAGCTCGGGGAAAATTCAAAGGCCGGCGCTCCCGGCTTCGCGCATCCCGAATCCGTACAACCCGATCTGAGCATCGGCCCCGATTCACCCGCGTATAAAACCGCCATCGCCATGTTGATCGAACTGCCGGACCAAAGCGGGTTCACGGTCCCGGCGGGAAGCAATATCGGCGCTCATCAGGACGATGGCGTCTACGGCCCGATCGACGGCGCCTTCGCCTTTTTGCCCGGAGCGACCGTTGACGCCGGTCACGACGAACCGGAAGAAGACGACGGCAGTGACGAACCCGGACTTCTGCTGTTTTAGTCGAGCGGCACTCAGCCGGAACCGAAGACACGCTCTCCCGCGATCCAGACATTTTCAACGTGAAGCGCATCGGACAGGTGGACGATGTTCGCGGCGGCGCCCTTGCCGAGATGGCCGTGGCACTCGTGCGCCCCAAGCGCACATGCCGGATAGAGCGAGGCCATTTTCAGTGCCTCGTCAACCTGCAGCCCGACCTTCTCAACCAGAAGCCGCACCGAAGCGATCATGTCGATATCGGCGCCCGCAAGCGTGCCGTCGTCCAGTGTCAGCCGTCCGTCGGCACGGTGCACGGTGCGCCCGTTCAGCGTGAAAGAGCGCTGATCGGTGCCGATGCAGGACATTGCATCCGTGACGACAAACAACCTGCCCGGGCCCGCCTTGCCCCTGATGGCAATGCCGAGACTGGCCGGATCGACATGAATGCCGTCGGCAATCAGGCCGGCAAAAGCAGAGGGTTCGGACAAGGCCGCACCGACCATGCCCGGCTCCCTGTGGCCAAGAGGGCTCATGGCATTGAACAGATGGGTAAAAAGGGACGCACCGGCCCTGATCATCTCGCGTGCGGTCGCGCAATCGGCATTGCTGTGCCCGAGACTTACCTTGACACCCGCTTCACTTAGCAGGCGTACCTGATCCGCCGTGACAGCTTCCGGAGCGACGGTGACAAGCAGGTGCGGAATACCTTTTTTTTTCGCATCCAGCAGCCTTGCCACGTCGTCTGCGCCCGCCGGTCTCACCAGCCCGGCATCATGCGCGCCGCGCCGTTCGACGGAAAGATGTGGCCCTTCCAGATGAAGGCCGAGAAAACCGGCGACCTCCTGCTCCGCAGCGTTCTTGGCGGCGGCAATCGCCCGTTCCGTCATCTCCGGCGTGTCGGTGATCAATGTCGGCAGCAATGCCGTTGTCCCGAACCGGCTGTGGGCTGTGCATATGGTCCGAATGGCATCCACGCTCGGCTCGTCGTTGAGCAGGACGCCGCCGCCGCCATTCACCTGAAGATCGACAAAACCCGGTGCCAGAAATCCGCTCTCAAGCCGCGTCAGCGCGACGTCTTCGGGAAGTTGTAAAACCGGCGACACCCCCAACACCGTTCCGGACTGATGGACAAGCGCGGCCTGTGAATGCCAGGTCGAGCCGTCGAAGATGACCGGTGCTTGTATCGCTGCCTTCTGCGTCATGTGGTTTCGGTCACCTTGCTCAGTTTTTCAGGTCTGTCCGGATCAAGCCCGATTGTCTGCGCCAACCTCTCAATAAACCTGTAGAACGGCACGATCAGTGCGAGGGCATCCGTCAGCGGATGACCGGTTGCCACAAAGGGCAGCCGGCGAGCGGTTTTTGCGCGCTCGGAGGTGATGTAGACCAAAGCGCCATCATCGGCCAGCCGGTCCGCTGTTTCGCACACGGATGGCTCCGCCGCATCCCGGGCCGTTAACGCCAGAACCGGGAAACCGCCCCCCACCAGCGACACGGGACCGTGCAGCACCTCGGCCGCGCTATAGGCCTCGGCGTGCAGATTGCAGGTTTCCTTGCATTTGAGCGCCGCCTCATGGGCGATGGCCAGCGCCGGGCCGCGGCCAAGGATGTAAAGCGACCGAACGGCCTGCGGGTCGGGAAAGATCGATGGCCATTCGAGGCCAACGGCCCTGCTCAGATGCTCCGGCAACTGCCTGAGCGCGCGGTTCAGAGACGCATCCTGCGACCAGGCCGAAACGACCAGCAGCCCCGCGATGATCGAATTGACATAGCTCTTTGTCGCCGCCACGGCATATTCGGTGCCTGCCCTGATATCGATGCGGATATCGCTGCCTTCGGAAAGCGGCGAACCGGCGCTGTTCGTCAGCGACATCGTCAGCGCGCCGCCCTGCCCCGCGGCATTTTGCAGGGCAACGATATCGGGACTTTGCCCGGATTGCGATATCGACAGGCAGAGCGCGTTCTCAAGGTGCAGGCGTGCACCGTAGATCGAGGCGACGGACGGCCCGATCGATGCGACCGCGAGACCCAGTTGCAATTCGATGGCGTATTTCAGGAACGCGGCCGCGTGATCGGACGACCCCCGCGCGACGGAGACGACAAAACCCGGGTCACGCCGGCGCAGGGAGCGGCCGATCCCCTCGAGATCCGGGGACAGACCATCCAGCAGCCTTTGCGCTGCATCCGGTATCTCCTCGATCTCCATGCGCATCTTGGTCACGATGTCCCTCCGGCGCGGTGAGGCAGGCGCGAAGCCATGTCAGCTCTTCCCGATTGTCAGTTCAGCGACAAAATCATAGGCATCGCCGCGATAGAGCGAGCGGGTAAACTCCACCACCCGCCCCGATTCAAGATAGGATATCCGCTCGATCCGCAAACCCGCATCACCGGGTTCGACACCGAGAAGCTCGGCATCTTCAGTGCGCAGATTGGTCGCGGAAATACGCTGAAGGGCGCGAACCGGCCGGTTTCCATGGGCATCGAGCACCGCATAAAGTGAAACGTCAACCGCATCGGGGTCGGGCAGCAACCGCGTCGAGATCGAGGCCCGTTCGATCGCCAGCGGCATCCCGTCCGCAATGCGCAGCCGCTCGATGCGGCTGACCTCATCGCCCGGCGCAAGCCCCAGCGAGACCATCTCCTCCGGCGAGGGTGCGAACCGGCCGCGCGTCAGCCACTCGGATCGCCCACGCCACCCGCGCCGGGTCATATCCTCGGTAAAGGATGTGAGCCGCGACAGCGGCTGTTCGACCCGGGCCACCGGTTTCGAAACAAAGGTGCCCGATCCATGGCGCTGAACAAGGACGCCGTCCTTGACGAGATCCTGAACCGCCTTGCGCACCGTGACCCGGGACACATCGGCGAGTTCGGCGATATCCCGTTCCGAGGGCAAGGCGTCGCCGTCACCAAGCAGGCCTTCGTTGATGGCCTTTTCGACACGGTTGCGCAGCTTCAGATAGAGTGGACCGCTACCCTGCGCCAGCGCATTCTCGCCCGCGAAAATCGTGTGAAAACGCTCAGACATGATCGCCGCCGCCATCAAAGAACCGATCGCAGGCGAGCCGAACGGCACCGTCCAGTGCGTCGCCCGATGCCGGAACGATACGCGCCCTGTGCCTTTCGGCCAGCCACGGCTCGTAACGCGCGCCCAGCCCCCCGAGCAGGCAAATGCGCTCCAGCTCCGCGCCAGGCAGCGCGTCGAGAAACGCATCGATATGGCCTGCCGCCTCGACAATGATCGCCACGGCAACCGGGTCCCCGCCTTGCGCATGGTCGAAAACAAGCGGAGCATAACGGGCAAAAGCGCCCGGAAGCGCACCATGCGCGAACGCCACAATCTTCTGCGGGTCACCGTCGAAATCGGACATCAGCCGCTCGGCCGCCTCCGACGCCGGCCTGACGCCGTCATGGGCAAGCAGAGCCTGCCTCATCAACGCCCGTCCCAGCGCCGCACCGCTGCCCTGGTCACCGACGACGAAGCCCCAGCCGCCAATGGTGCGAACCGACAGCCCCTGCTTGGCGGCGAACACCGACCCCGTGCCGATGATCGCGACGGCGCCGTCGGCCTTGCCCAGCGCGCCGTGGACGGCAATCAGCGCGTCGCTCTCGATCTCACATCGGCGAAAAGGAAGCCTGTCGCGAACCGCATCCACGCTGGCATCCATATTGGCGCCGGCAAGGCCGAGCAGAACGTCGATGGATGAAAGCGCCTCGCCAAGGCCGGCATCCGCACAGGCACGTTGCGCCGCCTCGACAATATGACGAACACCGCCATCGATGTCGGTCAGAATATTGGCGGCACCGCTTTGGCCCCTGCCCACGACGGCGCCCCCGGGATCTGCCAGAGCGGCCCGGCAACTTGTCCCACCACCGTCGATTCCGATGACATGCGCGGTCATTTCAAACTCCCTGACCGTATAATACCAATAAAATACCATTAACCAAGAGGGTTGCAGAGATATTTTTTGAGCAATGCAATGCAATGCATTGTTTTAAAGCCAAAATTAGAAGCGCCTGGAAAACATGGTTAATTTTTCTACCGCATTGCTGGACAATTGGTATTTTTTTGGCATTATTAAACCCTTGGAGGAAGCGATGCGCAGAACGACGACCGAAAGCCCGCATCAAAGCGCCGCCGGAACGAAAGAGGCGCGGGCTCTGCTTGATGCCCATGACGGAAATGTACGGTCGGCCTTGACCGCACTTGATCAGGGCTCAGCCCCTGAAGAGCAACACGCCTCGACGGCGTAACAACTGGGAGAAAACCATGAAGAGCAAATCAATCAAAGGTCTGCTTCTGGCGTCGACGCTTCTGTGCAGCACGGGCTTTGCCTTTGCACAGGACGCCGAGCTGACCATCGAAAGCTGGCGCAACGACGATCTGGAAATCTGGCAGACCAAGCTGATCCCGGCCTTTGAAGCCAAACATCCCGGTATAAAGGTGAAATTCACCCCCTCGGCGCCTGCCGAATACAATGCGGTCCTCAACTCAAAACTTGAAGCCGGATCGGCCGGCGATCTCATCACCTGCCGGCCGTTCGACGCATCGCTGGCGCTCTACGAAGACGGCCACCTGGCGCCGGTTACCGATCTTGAGGGGATGAAGAACTTTTCCAGCGTCGCCAAATCCGGCTGGTCGACGGATGACGGCTCGGTGCAGTTCTGCGTGCCGATGGCATCGGTGATCCACGGCTTCATATACAACAAGGACGCTTTCGACGAACTCGGCCTCGCGGTTCCCCAGACCGAAGAAGAGCTCTTTGCCGCGCTCGACAAGATCAAGGAGGACGGCAATTACGTTCCGATGGCCATGGGCACGAACGACCAGTGGGAAGCCGCGACGATGGGCTATCAGAACATCGGGCCCAACTATTGGAAGGGCGAGGAAGGCCGTCTGGCGCTCATCAACGGTGACCAGAAACTGACCGACGAGCAATGGGTCCAGCCCTATGAGACGCTGGCCCGCTGGAAGGACTATCTGGGTGACGGATTTGAGGCCCAGACCTATCCCGACAGCCAGAACATGTTCACACTCGGCCGCGCCGCCGTCTATCCGGCGGGCTCGTGGGAAATCTCCGGCTTCAACAATCTTGCCGACTTCAAGATGGGCGCCTTCCCGCCGCCGGTCCGCAATGCCGGCGACGACTGCTACATTTCGGATCACACCGACATCGCCATCGGCATGAACCCGAAGACGACCAATCCGGAAGCCGCCAAGACGTTCCTGAACTGGGTCGGCTCGGACGAGTTCGCCTCGCTTTACGCCAACGCGTTGCCGGGTTTCTTTTCGCTCTCCGACCACGCGGTCGAGATGGACGATCCGCTGGCCCAGGAATTTGTGTCCTGGCGCGGCAAGTGCAACTCGACCATCCGCTCGACCTACCAGATCCTGTCGCGCGGAACGCCGAACCTTGAGAACGAGACGTGGAACGCATCCGCCAATGTGATCCGCGGCACCGAAGCGCCGGCCGACGCGGCAAAACGCCTTCAGGACGGCCTCTCAAGCTGGTACGAGAACCATAAGTAAGACCGTGACCGGGCCGGCTTCCAACCGGCCCGGTTCATCCTGTCACCGGGGACGACCATGAGCGAGGCCGAACAGACAAGAAAGCCGGTTCGCTGGCATATCGCCGTGTTCCTGGCACCTGCCGTTCTTGTCTATACGGCGATCATGATCCTGCCCTTGTTCGGCACATTGCAGCTTTCGCTTTTTCGTGAAGTCGACCAGCAGCAGGTCTTTGTCGGCTTCGACAATTTCCGCATACTTTTTGGCGACCCGCGCTGGTCGGAATCCTTCTGGAACGCGCTCTTCAACAACAGCTGGTTCTTCATCATCCACATGCTGGTGCAGAACCCGCTGGGGATCCTTTTTGCCGCCCTGCTCTCAAGCCCGAAACTGCGCTTCTCGGTCTTTTACCGCACCGCCATCTTCGTGCCGACAATCCTCTCCTTCGTCATTGTCGGCTTTGCCTGGAAGCTGATCCTCAGCCCGCTCTGGGGCATTGCGCCAGACATGCTCGCCGCCATCGGTTTAAAGAGCCTCTTTGCGCCCTGGCTCGGCAAGACCGAATATGCGCTCACGACACTCAGCCTGATCTCGGTCTGGCAGTTCATCGGCATTCCGATGATGCTGATCTACGCGGCCCTCCTGTCGATACCGGATGAGGTTCTGGAGGCGGCCGAATGCGACGGCATAACCGGCATGAGCCAGTTCTGGAAGATCAAGCTGCCGTTGATCCTGCCGTCGATCGGGATCATCTCCATCCTGACCTTTGTCGGTAATTTCAATGCGTTCGATCTGATTTATACGACACAGGGTGCGCTGGCCGGTCCCGATTACGCGACCGACATCCTCGGCACGTTCCTTTACCGGACATTCTTCGGCTTCCAGCTGCAGGTGGGCGATCCCAATATGGGCTCGACAATCGCCTCGGTCATGTTCCTGATCATTCTCACCGGTGTGTCATTGTACCTGTTCGGCATCCAGACGCGGCTTCGCCGCTATCAGTTCTAGGATCGGACCGTCATGGCAAGAGCAACCAACTCGGTCACGCGGTCCGTTGCAGCCCACGCGATTTTGGCGGCCTATACGGTCATTGCCCTTTTTCCCGTGGTCGTCATCATCATCAACTCGTTCAAATCGCGGAAGGCAATTTTCCGCTCGCCCCTGTCGCTGCCGGACGACGAGACCTTCAGCCTCATCGGATATGAGACCGTTCTCGCCCAGGGCGATTTTGCCCTCTATTTCCAGAACAGCCTGATCGTCACGGTCGCATCGCTCTTTTTTGTTCTTCTGTTCGGCGCCATGGCCGCCTTTGCGCTGTCGGAATACCGCTTCCGCGGCAACGCGCTGATGGGGCTTTACCTGGCGCTCGGCATCATGATCCCGATCCGCCTTGGAACCGTGGCGATCCTCAAGCTGATGGTCGCAAGCGGGCTGGTCAATACGCTGACGGCACTCATTCTTGTCTACACGGCCCAGGGCCTGCCTCTGGCGATTTTCATCCTGTCGGAATTCATGCGCCAGCTCTCGGCCGATCTCAAAGATGCCGGACGCATCGACGGCCTTTCGGAGTACCGCATCTTCCTGCGCCTTGTGCTCCCGCTCGTCCGCCCGGCCATGGCAACGGTCGCGGTCTTCACCATGATCCCGATCTGGAATGATCTGTGGTTCCCGCTCATCCTCGCGCCGGCCGAGGAGACGAAAACCATCACTCTCGGCGCCCAGGTCTTCATCGGTCAGTTCGTGACCAACTGGAATGCGGTCCTTTCGGCGCTTTCGCTGGCGATCCTGCCGGTGCTTGTCCTCTATGTGATTTTCTCGCGCCAGCTCATACGCGGCATAACAGCAGGAGCAGTCAAATGACGGATCGATCGGTGCGTGTTCTTGTCGCCGGACTGGGCCAAATGGGACGCAGCCATGCCCTCGCCTATCACGAGAACCCGGGGTTTGAGATCGTCGGGCTGGTCAACCGGTCGAAGATCGTGCTGCCGGACGCCCTTTCAGGCTACGGGTTCCAACAGGGTTTCGATGATGCCCTGAAAGCCCTTGAGCCGGAGGCCGTGTCGATAAACACCTATTCCGACAGCCATGCCGAATACGCCATTCGCGCCATGGAAGCCGGCAGCCATGTGTTTATCGAGAAGCCGCTGGCAACAACGGTGGCCGACGCCAGCGCGGTGGTCGATTGCGCCAGGGCCAATGGCCGCAAGCTCGTTGTCGGCTACATATTGCGCCATCACCCGTCCTGGGTGCGGCTGATTGCCGAGGCCCGCGCACTGGGCGGGCCTTATGTGTTCCGTATGAACCTCAATCAGCAATCGAGCGGCGAGACCTGGCAAACCCACAAGCAACTGATGAAATCGACCTCGCCGATTGTCGACTGCGGCGTCCATTATATCGACGTCATGTGCCAGATCACCGATGCGAAG
>NZ_CFHWAF010000125.1:0-13100 GCF_984452065.1 Hoeflea sp.
GGGATTTGCGCAATTCGATCCGAACGTCATGGTGGCCGGGGTCGTTTTGAACAATGTTGCGAGCGCGCGGCACGAAGCCATGTTGCGTGGCGCCCTCGACCGGATCGGAATGGACGTGTTCGGCGTGGTGCGCCGCAATGAGGCGCTGACGCTTCCGGAACGGCACCTGGGTCTTGTACAGGCCGGTGAGCACGCGACGCTTGAAGCATTTATCGAGGCGGCCGCCGATATGGTGGAAGCCGGATGTGACCTGGAGGCGGTCGTGTCCGCAGCCAACACGTTCGGTGCCGTCGAAACCATGTCGAATGTCGACCGGCTGCCGCCACCTGGGCAACGGGTGGCCGTCGCGCGTGATGATGCATTTGCGTTCAGCTACGAGCATATGCTGCTCGGTTGGCGGCGGCGCGGTGCCGAGGTGTCATTTTTTTCGCCTTTGGCCGATGAGGCGCCCGCCGGCGATTGTGACGCGATCTACCTGCCCGGCGGGTATCCGGAGCTTCATGCCGGGCGGCTCTCGGCCGCCGGCGGTTTCGGCAGGAGCATGAAAGCTGCTGTTGCCCGCAATGTGCCGGTTTACGGCGAGTGCGGCGGCTATATGGTGCTCGGCGATGTCCTGATCGACGGTGAGGGCGACAGCCATGCGATGCTTGGGTTGCTGCCGCTGACGACCAGTTTCGCGAAACGAAAGCTGCATCTGGGCTACAGGCGGGTTGTGCCGCGCGGCGAGTTCTTCTGCGGCCAGCCAATGACCGCGCACGAGTTTCACTATGCGACCGTAAAGGCGGAGGGAGACGCCGAGCGGCTGTTTGATGTCGAGGATGCGCGGGGCGCGGCCCTTGGTTCGGTGGGCCTGCGGCGCGGCAGCGTGTGCGGATCCTTCATGCACCTGATCGACCTTGCGGAGACGGCATGATGGAGCGGGGCCGGGGCGAGATTGTCGAACACGGTGGGGCGCTGTCGAAGGCATGCGCACACTATGGCGGTGCTCCGGGCGACTGGCTCGATCTTTCGACCGGGATCAATCCGAATCCCGTTCCGCTTCCCCCGATCAGTGACAGGGCATGGTCCCGCCTGCCGGATGAGGATCTGTTCCGCAGGGCCGCGGACATGGCGGCGCTGCGCTATGGCGCGGCGGACGGTATCAGCCCCTTGCCCGTTGCCGGCAGCCAGAGCGTCATTCAGCGCCTGCCGGACATCTTCAAGGGGAGCGTTGCGGTGATCGGCCCGACCTATGAGGAATACCGGGTGCTTTTTGAAAGGGCGGGCCGCTCGGTCGATGTCGTGCCGGGCATTGAAGCGATCGATAACGGCCATGGGCTTGTTGTGCTCGTTAATCCGAACAATCCCGATGGCAGGCTTTACTCCCCGCAGGAGATACTGGCGCTGGCCCGTGACCTTTCCGCCGATGGCTGCTTTCTTCTTGTCGACGAGGCATTCGGCGACCTTCGACCTGAAAGCAGCGTCGCCTCCCGGGCCGGCTTGCAGGACAATCTCCTTGTGCTGCGGTCCTTCGGAAAGTTCTACGGTCTTGCCGGTCTCAGACTCGGCTTCGTGCTTGCGCCGGCGCCCATTCGCGACGCGATAGCGGATGCACAGGGAAGTTGGCCGGTGTCCGGACCGGCTCTGGAAATCGCCTGCCATGTGCTGGCGGATGAGGAACTGCAGCGGCGGACGTCGGCACGTATTCGCGAGCGGCACGCGAGCGTTGGCGACGTCCTCGGCGAGGCGGGCCTGACGATTGCGGGCGGCACGGACCTCTTTTTGCTGGTTGACGATCCGCGTGCGGCGCAACTGCACGATCATCTTTGCCGGCACCGGATCCTGACGCGCAAATTCAGCTATGCGCCGCATTGGCTGCGTTTCGGCCTGTGTCGCGACGGCCGGGATGACGAACGCCTGAGCGCCGCGCTGTGCGCCTTTGTCGAGAACTAACGGGGCCCGGGGGCTGGAGTGGAACTCAATCTCGCGATACTGGTGCTGGCGCTTCTGGCGGATCGGCTGATCGGAGATCCGGATTGGCTCTGGCGGCGCATTCCCCATCCGGTGGTGGTCTTTGGGTGGGCGATCGATCTTGCGGAGCGCTTCGGAAACCGGGCGTCGCTGCCCGATCCGATACGTTTCCGCAACGGCCTGGCCGCCCTCTGTTTTCTCCTGCTTGCATCAGCCATTATTGGTGTCCTGCTGATGTTTCTGCTGCGCTCGTTCGGAGTCCTGGGGTTCCTGATTGAAGCTGGTCTGGTTGCGGTGTTTGTTGCACAAAAGAGCCTTTCCGATCACGTTGAACGTGTCGCTGCAGCCATGCGCAAGGGCGGTCTTGACGGCGGCCGGGAGGTGGTTTCTCATATCGTCGGACGCGATCCGAAGAGCCTTGACGAGCCGGGGATTTGCCGCGCCGCGATTGAGAGCCTTGCGGAGAATTTCTCCGACGGGGTGGTCGCACCGGCCTTCTGGTATGCCGTGTTCGGCCTGCCGGGCCTTTTGGCCTACAAAATGCTGAACACTGCCGATTCCATGATCGGACACAGGAACGAGCGATATTTCCATTTTGGTCGGGCCGCGGCAAAGGCGGACGATCTGGCCAATTGGGCGCCGGCGCGTTTGTCGGCCTTGGTGATTGCCGCAGCGGCGCTTTTTCGTCGGGGAGGGCGCACGGCAAGGCGCGCTCTGACGACCGCATTGCGAGATGCGGGACTGCATCGTTCGCCCAATGCCGGGTGGCCGGAATGTGCCATGGCCGGCGCGCTTGGTCTGGCGCTCGCCGGCAATCGCATTTATGACGGCGTCGTCGTGCGCGAGCCGGTGCTCAACGGTGTCGGCGATCCATGTGCCGCGCCGCGCGACATCTCCGCAGCCGTCAGCCTTTTTCACACAAGTTGCAGCATCCTTGCGGCAATGGCGGCAGTTTTGTTCCTGCTATTGTGATTTTTCTTACACTCAAAACTGCCCTGAATTCAGAAATTGACTGTATCGACTCTGTTTTGCCCGGCTTTTCATTCAGTCGATTGTGTTTATACTTGTCTTTTCGGAAGTAAGGCCGGTTGCGACCGGTATTATTTCCTGAATGGGGAGGAACGCGACGCGCCAACCTGCGGTCGCGCTTCAGGGGGTAGAAATGAAACGTGTGCTTTCAGTCTTTGTTCTGAGTCTGGTGATGCTGGCGCTGCTGCCGGTCGCGGCGGAGGCCGTGACTTTGACGGCCAGGATCGACCTGTCCAGCCAGACGATGGTCGTCACCCATCGCGGCAAGGTCAAATATCACTGGAAAGTGTCAACCGGCCGGCGCGGTTATTACACGCCCACCGGTTCCTACAGTCCGAAATGGCTGTCGAAGCATCACCGATCGCGCAAATACAACAATGCGCCGATGCCGTTCGCCATCTTCTTCCGCGGCGGTTACGCCGTCCACGGAACCAACGAGATCAGCAGGCTCGGACGTCCGGCGTCGCATGGCTGCGTGCGGCTGGACCCGCGCAATGCCGCGACGCTCTTTTCGCTGGTGCAGCGCGAGGGCTTCAAGAACACCCGGATCATCATCCGTCAGTGATTACTTCAGCACCTTGTGCTTGACGTTCCAGCGGTCGTGGAACCATTGCCACTGACCCGGATATTCCCGCACCCAGCTCTCGACCTTGTCGTTGAGAAGCTGGGCGGTCCCGTTGGTGTCTATCAGCCCGTTTTTGTTGCGCGGCAATTCGATCGCCGGTTCCATCTCGAGCCGGAACTTGCCGTTCGGCAGGCGGATTGACCGGGCCGGATAGACCTCGCAGTCATAGTTGCGGGCCAGTTTGACCAGCAGCGGATTGGTCTGCACATCAAGGCCGAAGAATTGGGTCTTGGCGCCCTTGTGGAATTTCTGGTCCACCAGCAGGCCGACGCCCTGTCCCTTTTCCAGAACGCTGGCAAGGTTCCAGGACGCGCCGACCCGCGACGGGATCAGATGGCCCATATGGGTGCGCCGGGCGGACATGAGCTGTTTGGCGATATAAGGGTTGTTCGGAGGGCGGAAGAGAGCGGTGACATCCAGGCCGTATTTCGCCCCGATGATCGGCAACAGTTCGAAATTACCGGTGTGGGCCGTGAAAACGATAAAAGGGCGCGGGTTTTCGCGCAGATCGATGAAGCGCTCGATCCCGTCGACCTCGATCAGACCGCCTTCGCCCTCGCGCAGGTCGTGATCGATCAACTCCTCGACGAACACATATTCCACCATCAGGCGGGCCATGTTGCTCCACATCTCAACGGCGATTTTTTCCCGCTCTTCCGCTGATTTTTCCGGAAACGCCCTTTCCAGATTGTAAAGGGCGAGCCGGTGGCGGCTGGTCTTCGGCCCGATGAACGCCGCCGCTTTCTCGGTGAAGCGAATGGCCGTCTGAACGGGAATACGCCGAAGCAGCCTCAAAATGGTGAAGACAATCTGAGCGACAAGCCAGTTCTTGGCCTTATAGATGCGAAAGAAGAAACGGTATGCGAACGGACTCACGTCGGTCAGTCCATCCTGAGAATGATCTTTCCGAAAACCTGACGGCCTTCCATGCGCGCGAGCGCCGTGTCGATGTCGTCAAGTCCGACTTGCGTATCGATGACGGGATGAACCAGCCCGCGCGCCATCTTCTGCATGGCATCGGCCATGTTTTCCATGCGGCAGCCAAAGGAGCCGATGAGGCGCAGTTGCTGCTGGAAGAGCTGCATGAGATTCATCTGGGTGGAGACGCCGGACGTCGAGCCGCAGGTCACCAGCCGGCCGCCGCGTTTCATGCACAGCATGGATCCTGCCCATGTGTCCGCGCCCACATGCTCGAACACAACGTCGACGCCCTTTTTCTTCGTCAGTTTGCGGACAACGCCCTCGAAGCGGTCCTCGCGGTAATTGATCACGTGATCGGCGCCGAGGGCCGCCGCCTTTTCAATCTTCTCGTCGGACCCGACCGTGGTGATCACCGTGCAGCCGTGTTTCTTCGCCAGCTGGATCGCGGCCGTTCCTATGCCCGAGCCGCCGGCCTGGATGAGGATCGTCTCGCCCGGCTCCAGCCGCGCATTGTCGAAGAGCATGTGCTCGACCGTGCCGAAGGTCACCGGAGCAAGGGCCGCGGCCACGGCATCGACGCCGGGAGGCGCGGGAACAAGCAGCCGGGCGGGCATATTGACCTTTTCCTGCGCGAAGCCGTCGAGATGAAAACCGTGCACGCCTGAGACGTTTTCGCAAAGATTGTCGCGGCCTTCGCGGCAAGCGCGGCACAGGCCGCAGGTCCGTGCGCCGTAGATCGACACCAACTGTCCGGGCAGGACATTGGAAACTCCGGGGCCGATCTCTTCGACGGTTCCCGACGCCTCCGCCCCGATGACAAGGGGCAGCTTGCGCTTGGCGAAGGCCATGCCCCGCCATCCCCAGACATCGATGTGGTTGAGCGCCACCGCATTGATACGCAACGTGACCTCGCCCGCGGACGGGGGCGCGGGCGGTTCGATATCCGCCAGCTCAAGCTTGCGGTCCTCAATCAGCTGCAATGCGCGCATGATGGTGCTGTTGTCCTGCTTAAACTCGGTTCACAGCCGTTTAGGCCGGTTCAGCCGTCATGACAAGACAGGCGTTCTGTCCACCGAAGCCGAAGGAGTTTGAAAGCACCGATGTGACGCCATGATCGCGTTTGACGTTCGGCACGACGTCGAGCTCGATGGCAGGATCGGGATTTTCGTAGTTTATCGTCGGCGGCAGCGTGCCGGTTTCAATGGTCATGAGCGAGAAGATCGCCTCGACCGCGCCCGCCGCCGTCAATGTGTGTCCGATCATCGATTTGTTCGAGGAGACCGGGATCTGCGGCAGCCTTTCGCCAAAAACGGTCGATAGCGACAGATATTCCATCTTGTCGTTCTCGGGTGTCGACGTGCCGTGGGCGTTGATGTAGCCGATGCCGGTCTCGTCCAGCCCGGCATCTTCCAGCGCGGCCTGGATCGTGGCGATCGCCGGGCCGCCATCCGGAGACGAGCGGGTTCGGTGAAAATGGTCGGCCTTCTCGCCATAGCCCTTCAATATGCCGAGCACCCGCGCGCCGCGTGCGATGGCCGCCTCAAGCGATTCCAGCACCAGCGCCGCGCCGCCTTCGGCGATGACGAAGCCGTCGCGGTCCTTGTTGAAGGGCTTGGAGGCTTTTTCGGGCGGGTCGTTCTGGGTGGAAAGCGCGGAAAGAAGCGAAAACCGGATCAGCGCTTCGGCGTTCACGGACCCGTCGGTCGCCACGGTCAGCGCGCGATCCGTCCGCCCCTGGCGGATGGCGTCGACGCCGAGCTGGATCGCGGTTGCGCCGGAGGCGCAGGCCGTCGACAGGGTGATCGGAAGGCCCCTTGTTCCGTACCCGTCGGCGAGCCGTTCGGCGACGCCGCCAAACAGCGCCATATCGGTGAAGGCGGGATGCGGGGTCCTGCGCAGAACCTCGAGAAACCCGTCATAGGTGTTTTCCCACTCGCCGGCGGTACCGGCCTCGTCCGCGAGCGCAAAGCGATTGGCCCATTCGTATTCGACGGGCGGTGCGGCGACGAAGAGCGGCCCGCCGAAATCACCGTCGATGCCGGCCTGGGTAACGGCTTCGCGCGTCGCCGCATCCGCAAGGGAAAACGACAATTCGCTGGCAACGTTGGGCACGTCCATGAAATCGACCGTTCCGCAGATACGGGTCGACAGTCCGTCCGTCGGGAAGCGGGTGATATCATGTATTCCGGATGTGCCGCTCGTCAGCGCCCGCCAGTTGTCCTTTTTACCGCGGCCAAGCGATGTGACGATACCCATGCCCGTCACCGCGATCAGCGGGCGTCCGAGATGGTCCTTGTAAGCACTGTCGGTCATATCAGTCGTCCGCTTGTTCGCTTCGCAGCGCGGCCATGCCCTCGCCGTAGATGAAGCCGATCGTGGTGACGAGCGCCGTGCGGGCGGGATTGCTCATCGCGCTTTCGCGGGCGGGCTCAAACGGCGCGGGTGAAGCGCCGGACTTCAGGGCCAGGGCGGCCAGCGCCACGCCGATGGGGAACTGGGCCTCCATCGTGTGTCCGGTCAGGCTGCAATAGCCGCGCAGGCCGGCGTGCGGCCATGTCGCGTCGATGAAACCGCGCTCGGCATCGCGCAATTCATAGCGCCCCGATGTGCCGGAAAGGATCAGTGCATCGGCGCTGTCGGCGATATCGCACCGGCCGGCCATTGTCCGCAACCGGGCGGTCATGGCGTCGCCCTCGCGGCCGCCGCGGTCGCCTTCAACGGCGCTGAGCGTCGCGTAGACGTCGGCGTTGCGCGCCTCGGCGCGGGCGCGCGATTCCAGAACCAGAAAGGCCGCCGCCGATCCGGTGACAATCCCGCCGCCTGGGCCTTCGCGCGCCCAGACCGGTTGCCACGCACCCTGCGCCAGCGATTGCACGCCTTCATAGAGCGTCTGCATATCCTGTCGTTCGGCATTGTAGGCGCCGCCGACCAGCACATGCGTCGACTGACCGGCCCGGATGCGTTCAAAGGCCGTCGCAAGGGCCGATATGCCGGCGGTTTCTTCGCCCATGAAGGTCTTCGACGAGCCGGTCACCTTGTGAACGATGGAAATGTTGCCGGCCAAAAGGTTGGAGAGCTGCGCCAGGAACAGCGTGGGGCGCAATTCCGTCGTCAGTTTCTCGTTCAGCACGATGTCGCGGTCGTTGCGCCTGGCCGCTTCGTTGACGATCAGCGTGTCGACGGCCGGATCCCGCTCGCCGCCGCCGGCGGCGACGATCATGTCCATGGTCGAACAGGCTTCCTCATCGTCTTTCAGGCCCGCATCGTCAAGTGCGAGACCGGCCGTGAAGACCCCGAGGCGCTGCCAGTTCTCCATCTGGCGCTGGTCGCCGCGGCGCGGAATCTGCTCCGACCAGTCGATGTCCGGCATCGGATGGACCGGGTAGGGGGCAAAGCGCTCGAGATCCACAACCGGTTCCGGGCTGTGCCCGGCGGTCAGAAGCTCTTCATGGGCCTTGCGTCCGACACCATGGCAACTGACGATGCCAATACCCGTGATCACCACGTCATTCGGTGACTTACCCATCATCATCAGTCCTTAAGCGTCGGCATCTTCCGGCAGGGCCGCAAACAGGCCGACATCCCGCGCTCTCTGTTTTACAAGGTCCGCAAGCCCGCGTGCATCCGGTTCCGTCTGCGCGTCGAAGGCAACGGTACGGAATTTAAGCTGTGCATCGCAGATCTTCTTTCCGCCGATTTCGATGCGGGCCCTGGTCACGGCAAATCCCGATCCTTCGTGTTCGAGCGCAACATTTGTTTCGAGCTCGGCGCCCGGCTCCACGAACGTCCGCAGTTTGGCGCTGTCCACGGACATTAAAAAAGGCATGGCCGCAAAACCGTTGCCGGCAAGGAGCAGGAAGCCGCTGGCCTGCGCCATGGTTTCTATGAGAAGCACGCCCGGGACCAGCGGAAGACCCGGAAAGTGCCCCTCGAAAACAGGGCTCGCGTCCGGTACCGTGGAGATGGCAACAAGATGTCCGGTCTCCAGTTCGATGCTGTCGATGCGATCGATCATCTGGAAGTATTCAAGGAGCATCTGCCACCCTTACTACAGCGGTTTGGGCTGTCCGTTTCCCGATCAGGTTTTTGCGGCTCTCAATTCGTCAATCTTCAGGCAGAGGTTCTTAAGCACAAAGTACTCTTCGGTTGCGACCTTGCCGTCATTGACCTCCTGGGTCCACTGCTCAAGCGGAATCTTGATGCCGAATTCCTTGTCGATGGCGAACACGATGTCGAGGAAATCGAGGCTGTCGATTCCCAGATCATCGATGGTGTGGCTGTCGGGCGTGATGGTATCCCGATCGATTTCGCTTGTTTCGGCGATGATGTCGGCAACTTTGTCGAATGTGGCTGACACGCTCTTATCCTTGTGCTTTGTCTGTTTCGCGGTGAGCTATAGAAAAATCCATTGCAAAAGCCAATGGTGTCTACACTGTTTCCCGATCGATTGCCATGACGGACCGGCAACGGTCCGGAAGGAATGCTGGATAGTGTGACATGTCGTCCATTGTAAGGGGACCGTCTGTGCCCTATCTGCCAAACAGATTTCGCCGGGGAATACACCGAAAATGCCGAATGTCAGCAAAGATCAGGTCCTGAAGCGGCTTGAGGCTGTGACCCATCCCGCCATTGGCGGCAATATCGTTGAAAAGGGTCTTGTTTCCGATGTCTTTGTGGCCGACGGCAAGGTCTATTTTTCGATCACCGTTCCGGCGCAATTGGCGCAAAAGCTGGAGCCGTTGCGTCAGGCGGCGGAGCAGTCCGTCAAGTCGATGGACGGCGTCAGGGGCGCCATGGTGGCGCTGACGGCGGAAAAGAAACCCGGTTCCGGGCAAGAGCCCCCAAAATCCGCACCGCCTGCGGGGCAGAGCCGGCAGCCGCAGAAGGCGGGCGTTCCGGGCGTGTCGGCGATCCTTGCCGTTGCGTCAGGAAAGGGTGGTGTCGGCAAGTCAACGACATCCGTCAACCTTGCGCTCGGCCTGCAGGCAACCGGCCTGAAGGTCGGGCTGCTGGATGCCGATATATACGGCCCATCGATCCCGCGTCTCCTGAATGTGCACGGTCAGCCGGAGCAAAGCGGCGAGAGAGTTTTAAAACCCAAGGAGGCCTTCGGACTGAAGGTCATGTCCATGGGTTTCCTGGTGGCGGAAGAAACGCCGATGATCTGGCGTGGTCCCATGGTTGTGTCGGCGCTGACGCAAATGCTGCGCGAGGTGGCCTGGGGCACGCTTGACGTCATCGTCGTCGACATGCCGCCCGGCACGGGCGATGCGCAGTTGACGATGGCGCAGAAGGTGCCGCTCGCCGGTGCGGTCATCGTTTCGACGCCGCAGGACCTGGCGCTGATCGATGCCCGCAAGGGGCTGAACATGTTCAGGAAGGTCGATGTGCCGCTTCTCGGTCTCATTGAGAATATGAGCTACTTCCAATGCCCGTCCTGCGGCGAGCGGTCCGAAATATTCGGCCATGGCGGCGCGCGCGAGGAAGCGGCGAGGATCGGCGTGCCGTTCCTCGGTGAAGTGCCGTTGCACATGGATATCCGCGAACAGTCCGATGCGGGAATGCCGGTGGTCGTATCGGAGCCCGACGGTCCGCACGCGAAGATCTATATCGGGATTGCCGGCAAAATCCGCGACGCGCTGGCGGCGGCTCGAGACGGCGAGGACACGGCCCCGCCGCGCATCGTGTTCGAATGACACACAGCCTGTCAGGGCTCATTCCATCGGGCGGTTGCGCCCGGACCTGACGGTGGCGGATGTGAGAAGCGCGCCGGCTGGCCAGCGGGACGAGAACCGTGTAGACGTGCCGCTTCGACGACAGGAGCCTGTCGCCGCCTGAAATGCCGGAAATGGACAGCGGATGAGCGAGCGAACCGAAGCGGCCTTCATGGGGGCCGCGGAACTTGCCAGCGGGCGCGAGAAGCTGCGTGGCCATCTGGCCATGCTCTTTTTCGCCGCCCTCATATCCGGTTCGTTTTCGCTCGGATCGATGGCGATGCCGCATATGCAGCCGGCGGCGCTCAACGCGATGCGGTTCCTGCTTGCCTCGCTCGTCATGGGCGCCATCGCCTTTGCGCTTTACCGCCGCCTGCCGGTTCCGGAGGCCGCGCCGTGGCGGTTCGGCATCCTCGGCCTGCTCATGGCGATCTATTTTGTTTCCATGTTCACGGCGCTGAAGATCACCGACCCGGTGTCGACCGGCGCCGTCTTCACGCTGATCCCGATCATGAGCGCCGCGTTCGGCTTCCTCTTCCTGCGCCAGACGGTTCGGCCGATCGTGCTTCTCAGCCTGCTGATCGCCGGTTGCGGGTCAATCTGGGTCATATTCCGCGCCGACCTTGATGCAATCCTGTCCTTCGATGTCGGTCCCGGCGAGACGATCTTCTTCTTCGGCTGTATCTGCCATGCGGCCTATGCGCCGCTGGTCAAGAAGTTCAACCGCCGCGAGCCCGTGGTGCTGACCACATACTGGACCACGGTCGCGACCTTCCTGGCGGTCGCGATTTTCGGGGCAGGGGAGATTGTTTCCACCGACTGGATGAACCTTCCGTCCGTCGTGTGGATCGCGATCCTCTATCTGGCGGTGTTCACGTCAGCCGGCACGTTTTTCATGGTGCAGTACGCGTCAATGCGGCTGCCCGCATCCAAGGTGCTTTCCTACGGCTATCTGATACCCGTCTTCATCATTGTCTATGAGGGAATGCTCGGCCACGGATGGGCGAATATGGCGGTTCTGGCCGGCGCCGTCGTCACGGTGCTCGGCCTTGTCGTCGTCGCGTTCGGACCGGATCTGTGAGTGCGGCCCCCGCCGGTCGTTGACCAGGCGGAACGAACGTCAGACCTGACGCGGGCGGATCCCGTCCAGCAATATGGTCAGGATCGACTGGCTGGCATCGTTGAAGAAGCTGCCGTTTCCGGTTTTGTCGGGCAGTATGGCCCGGACCTGAACGTCGAAATCGGCATAATGCTGCGTCGTTGCCCAGATCATGAAGATGAGATGGTGAGGATCGACCGGCGCGAGCTTTCCCTGTTCGATCCAATGGCGAATCACGGTCGCCTTTTCATCCACCAGCCGCTTCAGATTGGTTTTCAGGAAATCCTGGATCGCCGGCGCACCGTGCAGGATTTCATTGGCGAACAGCCGCGAGCTCTCCGGCTTCAGGGCGGACAGTTCCATCTTCAGCGTGATGTATTTGCGCAGTTCCTCGACCGGGTCGCCGTCGGGATCGATATTGCGGAACGGGGCGAGCCAGTCCTCCAGCGTGTTCTCCAGAACGGTGACGTAAATGTCTTCCTTGCGCGGAAAATAATAGAGCAGGTTCGGTTTGGACATGCCGGCTTTTTCAGCGATCTGATCGATCGTCGAGCCGCGGAAACCGTATGCGGAAAAGACCTCGAGAGCTGCGTCAAGAATGATGCCGCGATTGATACCCTGAATGCGTGTCCGTTTGTTGCCGGAGCTTGCCATGAACCCTGAATTTCGCTCTTCGAATAGGCAGCTTGCCTCATTTATGGGCTCTAAGGCTTGCAACAGCTTTGAGCGATGTGCAAGTCTCTATGCAATATTCCGTGCCGCCAACAATAGCCCTTGACCGCCTCCCGATGCTCTTTTAGCCTGCATTTTGACCATTCAGTCAAGTTTTTTCAGCTTGCCGTCTAAGGGCATTGGACGTAACCCGTCTTATGTGTTCGCCAAATTGGGAGGTCGTGGTCATGAATGCGCCGGTAGGAACGAACAATCTTGACGCGTTCTGGATGCCGTTTACCGCAAACCGCCAGTTCAAGAAGGCGCCGCGCATGTTCGTGTCTGCGGACCGCATGCATTATACGACCGCCGAGGGCAACAAGGTGCTCGACGCGACGGCCGGGCTGTGGTGTGTCAACGCCGGCCACAATCGCCCGAAGATTGTCGAGGCGATCCGCCAGCAGGCCGGCGAACTGGATTATGCGCCGGCCTTCCAGATGGGCCATCCCAAGGCCTTCGAACTGGCATCCAAGCTGGTGCAGCTCACACCCGCCGGTATCGACCATGTCATGTACACGAATTCAGGTTCCGAATCGGTCGAGACCGCGCTGAAGACGGCGATTGCCTATCACCGGGTCAAGGGCGACGGTTCGCGCTTCCGTCTGATCGGCCGCGAGCGCGGCTATCACGGCGTCAATTTCGGCGGGATTTCCGTCGGTGGCATCGTCGCCAACCGGAAGATGTTCGGCACGCTCCTGACAGGGGTCGATCATCTGCCGCACACACATGACCTGGAGCGCAACGCGTTTACCCGGCTTCAGCCCAAGCACGGAGCAGAGCGGGCGGATGAATTGGAGCGCATCATTGCGCTGCACGATCCGTCAACGATCGCGGCGGTGATCGTCGAGCCCGTCGCCGGCTCGACCGGGGTGCTTCTGCCGCCCAAAGGCTATCTCCAGAAGCTGCGCGATATCTGCGACAAGCACGGTATCCTGCTGATTTTCGACGAGGTCATCACCGGCTTCGGACGGCTGGGCACGCCCTTTGCGGCGGATTACTTCGGCATCACGCCCGATATCATCGTGACCGCCAAGGGATTGACCAACGGCGT